>CBFGQE010000113.1:0-8613 GCA_965650815.1 uncultured bacterium | reverse complement strand
GCCGCCGCCCAGGGCCCGGACACGTTCGATGTTTCGGTCGGAGATCGTTTCGCAATGGTCGAAGAACCAGTTCAGACCGGTCAGCGGCGTCTCGCGGTTCACCGCTTCGAAGACGTCGAGGAAGCGGGAGATGCTTTCGTCGTAGGTGGCATGGAGCCGGAAGGGCCAACGGTTGGCGGCCAGCAGCGACACCACGTCCTTCAATTCCCGCTCCAGGTTTTCCGCGAGGTCGGGACGAGGTTCGAGGAAGTCTTCGAAGTCCGCTGCCGAGAAGACGAGCATCTCCCCCGCCCCGTTGCAGCGCAGGTAGTCGTCGCCCTTGCCGGGCGCGGTCATCCCCATCCAACGCGCGAAGTCCGCGCGCTCCTCCTTCGGCTTTTGGGTGAAGAGATTGTAGGCGATCCGCAGCGTCAGTTCGCCGCGGCGATGCAGTTCGTTGATGACCGCGTAGTCGTCCGGGTAGTTCTGAAAACCGCCGCCTGCGTCGATGATGCTGGTGAGTCCGAGCCGGTTCAGCTCCCGCATGAAGTGGCGGGTGGAATTCATCTGGTGCTCGACCGGCAGCTTCGGCCCCTTGGCCAGCGTGGAGTAAAGGATCGTGGCGTTCGGACGCGCGATGAGCAGGCCGGTGGGATGGCCATGGGCGTCGCGCTGGATCTCGCCGCCGGGCGGATTGACCGTGTCGCGCGTGTAACCGCAGGCGCGAAGGGCCGCCTGGTTCAGCAAGGCCCGGCAGTAGAGATGGAGAATGAAGACCGGCGTCTCGGGCGCGGCTTCGTTGATCTCCTCAAGCGTCGGCATCCGGCGTTCCGCGAACTGGAATTCGCTCCATCCACCCACGACGCGAACCCACTGGCCGGGCGGCGTGCGTTGGGCCTGTTCCTTCAACATCCGCAGCGCATCCGCCAACGACGGCACGCCGTCCCAGCGCAGCTCCAGGTTGTAGTTCAAGCCGCCCCGGATGACGTGGAGATGCGAGTCGTTCAGTCCTGGGATGACGCGACGGCCCTTCAGGTCGATGACCCGGGTCTCCGGTCCGCGTTCATATTCCTCCGCGTCGTCCACGCCCACAATCCGCCCGTCCTTGATCGCGATGTTGCGCGCCTCGGGATACTTGGGATCGAGCGTGGTTATGCGGCCGTTGAAGAGGATGAGATCGGCGGGAGTATTGGTTTTCATGGCATTGCGGTGTGGTGAGGTCGTGCAGGCGGCAAAGGAGGACACCGCCACGACAGCGGCCGAGTGTTTGAGAAAATCGCGACGGTTCATGGCTCAGAACTGGATGCGCAGCGTGGTCTGGAAGTAGTCCACATCGCGCCCGCCGACGGCGGTGAGCGAATCGCCCGCAAAGTGGTGCGTGTAGCCGGCCATCAGCTCGAAGGCCGGATGCAGGGACCAGCTCACGGAAAGATTCAGGGCCGTGCCGAGAAACCTTTCCTCGTTGGGCGCGGGCGGGGCCACGTGGCTGAACGGTGGTCCGTAAACAAAGTCATCCTGGTCGAAGCGCCACAGCAGATTCATCCCGGCGTTGATGCTGACCTCGGGCCACGGATCGAGGGTCACGTAGGGATTCAGGTTGTGGAGGTTCGCGGGCGAAACAAAGCCGCCTTCGTTGAAGTAGTTGTTCGCCTGGAAGAGCGGGTTGAACGTGTTCACGTCGCCCGTGGGACCGCCGCCGGAAACCATGTCGGCCTTCAAGCCGAGCGTAAGTTTCCAGGAATCGAAATCCCAAAGATAACCACCGCCGAGGCTGGCCGCGCCCGCGAGGATCGTGCGCCCGGCGACATCGCCGAATTGGAAGATCAACTCAGTATTGTAGATCCACGGCGCCGTCTTGTTCCACCAGCGCGTCCCGACCGTATGCCGCAGCTCGGTGCTGCCCGGACCGCCGATCAGGGAGCCGCGTTGGCGGAGGCCGAGGTAGTAGAGATCCGTGCCCGCGTTGTGCTGCCGATTCCACAGCGCCGGCCCCACGGCATAGAAGCCCCATAGCAAGGTCCGGTCGGAATCGGAGCTGTTGTCGAAGCCCTCGGACTCCACCCGCACGGGCGAGGCGACGAGCGCATCCACTTGCCAGTCCGTAGCCGCATCGCGCCATGAAACGCGCGCCGCGTCATGGGTCAGGCGCTGGTTGGCACCTTCGCGGTGGGCGAGCAGGCGGCCGGATCCGTAGTAGAGCACTTGCCGTCCCACACGGGCGACGAGCTGCTGCGAGCCGTTCAGGTCCATCCGGCCTTGCAGATACAGCTGGAGCAAATCCGGATCGTCCCGATCGGGCGGCCCGGGCGGCTGTTCCTTGCCGGTGAGATCGCCCCAGGTGAGTTCCGTGAACCACTCGAATCGCTCCTGATAGTCCACCTTGAAGCCGAGCTGCACCCGTTGGTGCAGCCACGAATCTTCCGTGAAGCCGCCAAGACCAAAATCGGGATTCCGGTAACCCTCCACCATCGTCTTGGCGTGTCCGCTGGGCGTGAACTGCCAGCCATTGGTTACACCAACGACAAGTTTGCGACTGATCAACGGGGCGGCCAACGGCGGCAAACGATCCCAAGGCTCGGACTCCGCTGCCCGCACCATCGGCAACGCGCCGACCAAGACGCCGCCGAGAACCAAGCAAAGTCCGCTTGTCATCTGGCCATCGCGCAAAGGCTGGACCTGAAGTCGCGGCATGGAGTCAGCGGAGTTGTCGGCTGGATTCGCTGTCGGCCATGGGACAACCGGCGGTGCCGGGTTCCAAATGGAGGCTGTGCTGAGCCTCGGGCCGCGTGGCGCCTTGGTGAAAGCCCAGCACGCGCTCCTCGATGTCGCGGGTGTTAACCGTGGCGCGGTCCGCCTGGCGCAGATGCTCCTCCCACGAACCGACGAGGAACACCTCCCACAAGACGCGCGGATTCCTCAGATCGCGCCACAGCTGCCAGCGATATGCGCCGTCGCGGAGCCGGCTGTCGCGCAGTTCAGCCACGGCACGGAAAAACTTCGGTTCGTCGGCTTCGCGCACTTCGTAACATACGGCGATGCGCACCGGCCCATCGTCGGGCTGCGGAACCAGCGCGAGATCTTCGTGCCGATGGTCGGGAGCGGCGGGACTGAGGTTCAACGCGAGCGAGCGGTCCACCGGCAGCATTCGTGTGGCGACCAGGTAAACGAAGAGCCCCCCGGCCGCGACAAACAGCGCGGCGCCGATGCCAAAGCGCCCGGTGAGCTGTCCCCAGAGAATCGCTCCGACCGCGATGGCTCCCTGGAACGCGAGCAGTTGGACCGCCGACGCGCGGGCGCGAATCCAGTGCGGAAACACCGACTGTCCGGCGAAATTCATCTGCGCCATCGTGATCAGCCACGCCGCGCCCGCGGGAAAGAGGACGATGGCGAGCAGCTCGTGCGTGCGGGCGAACGGCATCGCCACCGCCGCAGCGAAGGCCACCACGCCCGCGCCGAACGTGATCTGGTCCACGGAAAACTTCCGGCGCAGCTGCGGCAGGACGAAGAGCGCCGCGAGAATGCCGCCGCCGCCGTAGGTGCCCATCAGCAGACCGAAACTCGCCGCCGGCAGGCCGAGGCGTTTGACCGTCAACGGCAGCAGCGCCACGGGCGCGAAGGCGGCGAAGGCGAACAGGGCGTGGCGGATCAGCACGTGCTGGATCGGGCGCGAATACCGCACATGCCTCACCGCCGCGACCATCGCGCTCATGACCGTCTCCGCGTGGGGCTTCGCCGCCGGGGGCGGCCGATGCCAGCGCCACAGGACGAACGCGACACCCAGGAAGGTCACCGCGTTGAAGAGAAAGGCCGGGGCAGGCCCGGCCGCCCCCACGATCAGCCCGCCGAACAGTGGTCCGAGCGCGCGCGACAGGTTCACGCCGATGCTGCCGAGCGTGATGGCGCTGGCCATCATCGGCTTCTCGATCACCTCCGGCATCAGCGACTGCCACGCGGGCATGCCGAACGCCATGCAGGCCCCAAGGAGAAACGCCCCCGCCAACAGCGCCACAGGCGGCAAAGGAGAGAAGAAGGCCATCCCGACCATCGTTCCTGCCACCAAGGCGCCGAGCACGTTCACCAGCAGCACGAGCCGGCGCTTGTCCACGATGTCCGCTATGGCGCCTGCGGGCAGAGCGAAGAAGAAGAGCGGCGCGCTGAGCAACGCTTGAAAGAGCGTGACCACCCACGCCTGGTCGGTGGCCATCGTCAACGACCACACTGCTGCGGTGTCGTGCGTGGTGGAACCGATCCCGGAACCGATGCTCGCCAACCACAACGCCCGGAATAGCGGATGCCGCAGGGCAAACCACGGCGACGAGTTTTGAGCGTCGTTGGACATGGAGGCAAAACACGCCCCGGAAGACTTCTCCTCCGGGACGTGTCCGGGCTTAGTGGCTCTTCTGGGGCACGACCTGCGGCTTGATCGCCGACTGGGGCGCCTTGTGGACCATCGTGTAGGCGTATTCCACGCCCGAGCCGTAGGCGCCGGCCTGGCCCTTGAGGATGCCCATGAGCGCGTTGTAGTGCTCGCGGTTCTTCCAGTCGCGCTGCCATTCGAGCAACGCGGCGATGGTCGTGGTCCGCACCGCGCCGGCCTGGACCATGCGGGAGAGAGCCGCTTCCTGCGCAGCGGTGGACGTGGCGCCGCAGCAGTCTTCCACGACGTAGACGTTGTAGCCGGCGCCGAGCATCTCGATGGTCGGCCAGGTGACGCAGACCTCGGTCCAGAGACCGGTGATGATGATGTTCTTGCGGCCGGTCGCCTCGATGGCCTTGCGGAAGCCGGCGTCGTCCCACGAGTTCATCGACGTGCGTTCCACCACGGCCTGGCCGGGGAAGACGTCGAGCAGCTGCGGCCAGATGTAGCCGGAGAACGACTCGGTTTCGACCGCCGTGAGAATGGCGGGCACCTTGAACTCCTTCGCCACCTTGGCGAGGAGCGTGACGTTGTTGATGAGCGAGGCGCGGTCGATGTTGGCCACGCCGAAGGTCATCTGCGGCTGGTGGTCGATGAAGACGACGACGGAATCCTCGGGGGTGTAGAGCTTGTGATAGGGGTTCATGCTGCGGATCGGTTGAATGTTCGCGGGCCACTCGGGCCTTCACCGAGCAATGCGAGATCCACCGAAGGAACGGCCAACGCCGAGCCAACATTTTTTGTCACATCCAGGGACTACCAGTGGAAAACGAGATAACAGACGGCGACGAATAAGGGCGTCGCCATAACGGCCACCTCAAGGAAACGGCCCTTGGGTCTTGGTGACGCCATACGCCACAGCTCTCCAAGGGCGAGACGCGTCGCCATTAAGGAGAACCCGGAGGAAACCAGACACGCCCATAAGGCGATGGATACACTCTTTGTGCCGGACTTCACGAATCCATATCCATCGATCTGTGCACGATGATCGGCATCAATCATCATCCAAGCCACTCCAGGAGAAACGACCCAGGCAAAGACAGCGAACACCCATGCAATTTGACGGCTCATATCGATCTCAATTGTTCCGACTGGGCAAAGGTGGTCAGAGACATTCGTCAAGATCAACGACTGCGGCTCGGTTCGCTGATTTAGCTCCAGCCGGCCATTCAATTTCATTCCTACCCCCGAGCCTTCTTCACCTCCTTGAACAGCCACGCCCGCGAAAACGCCCAGTAGTTCTTCGCGGTGGAGAGGGACACGCCCATCAGCTCGGCGGCGGCTTCCAGGGTCAATCCGGCGAAGTAGCGCAGTTTGACCAGCTCGGCCTGCTTGGGATGGGCCACGGCGAAGCGTTCCAAGGCCTCGTTCAGCTCCAGCAACTGGTCGTCGGCTTCCGGGGTCGCCGGATCGCAGTCGTCCAAGGGCACGCGCTCCAGGCCGCCGCCGTGGCGACGCGCCTGTTTCTTGCGGGCGCGGTCGATGAGGATGCGCCGCATGGCTTCGGCGGCGGCGGCGAAGAAATGCGCGCGGTTGGCGAACCGGGGTTCCCCCGCGCCGACCAACCGGACCCAGGCTTCGTGGACCAGGGCGGTGGGCTGGAGCGTATGGCCGGGGGATTCCTTGGCCATCCGGCTGGCCGCGAGGCGGCGCAGCTCGTCGTAGACGAGTTCCAGCAACTGGTCGGCAGCCCGGGCATCGCCGCCTTCGAGGGCGGACAGGAGCAAGGTGGCGTTGCTCATCGATGGCAGGGTGGCGAGCGGGTCCATGGTCGTCGATGTCCTTTCAAGGAGCGTTTTCTGGCCCGGACCTCCCGGCCGTCGCCAGCACGTCCCGGGCTTCGGCCAAGAGAGCCTGCAGAACGATCCAGTCGCGCCATTCACCGCCCAGAGCCGGGCTGTCCGGCCGGGCGGCCGATTCGGCCGCTTCTCGCAGCACGCCGTCGAGGGACCTCCTCCCCTCGTCCACTTGCCCCGAACGGGCCTGGGCCATGGCCAACACCGACAGCGCCTGGAGGCGGGGAATGGTCGTCGTGGAGGCCACCACCTTGCCCGACCACTCCATGGCCGAAGCGAATCGTCCGCGACGGTAATCCAGCAACGCCCGGCAAAACTGGAAGTGGGCCAGCCCCGGATGGCCGGACTCCACCGCCAAGGCGGTTTGGACCATCGATTCGACCACCGCCAAATCCACGCCGGAGTCCGCCCAGATGAGAACGTCCTTGGCCATCCGCTCCGCGACATTCCCATCCCGGGCGTCGCCATGCCGGGCGATGATCTGCCCACACAACAGCCGGTAGGCGGCGCGGTCCCCCGTCACCACCAAGAGAGGCGCCAAGGAGTGGAAGGCGAAGTGGTTCTCCGGAGCCAAGGCCACGGCCCGTTCCGCATCGGGGCGGGCCTCGGCCCAACGCCCTTGGACCCCGAGAAGATCGGCCCGGACGAGGAGCAGTTCCGCGCTCTCCGGCCGCTCCATTGTGTCGGAGGTCAGCATGCGGTTCAGCGCCTGCTCCGCTTCCAAGGCCCTGCCCAGACCACGCAGGGCCAGGACCCACTGTCGGACGGAGTCCGCCGTGGAAGCATCCAAGATCCCGGCCACCTTGCGCCGGACTTCCACCGCTTCGCCGTAGGCCCGGGCGGCGGCGACGAGGTCGCCCTGGTTCCGATAGGCGTCGCCCAGACCGTGGAGGGCTGAGCCCAGTTCGATCGACGGCTGTTCGTCGCGTTGCCGGATCTTCGCGATCATCCGGAGATGCACCTCGGCGGCCTCCTTCCACGCGCTCCGGCGGTGAAGAACCTCGGTCAAGTTGATGAAGGCGACGGAAAGGTTCGGATTGAAGACGTTCAGCCGTTCCAGAATCGCGAAGGCCTGCTGATAGGCCCGCTCGGCTTCGGCCAGCTTGTCCTGCTTCTCGAGCCAGAGGCCCTGATAGGCGAGCGCATCGGAGTAGTGGGGATGATCGGCCCCGAGCACCCGATGGCGCATCTCCGCCACCTCACGGGCCACGGCTTCCGCTTCCGCCAACCGACCGCCGAATCCCAGGGTGATGGAAAGGCGGAGAAGGGAGTTTGCGATCAACGGGTGGTCCGGCGTGAGGATGCGGCGACGGATCGCCAGAGCTTCCCGCGCCGCAGGTTCGGCCTCCAGATAGTCCTGCTTTCGCCCGAGCGCCCGCGCCCGGAAATCCAGGGCATCCGCCAAGGCGAGCTCATCCTTCTTCCCCGAGCTCCGTTCGATCGCCAGCACCTGGTCGTTGATCGACTCGGACTCGTCGAACTTTTCCAGGTTCCAAAGGATCGCCGCCAAAAGCTTCAAGAAGGGAACCTCTTCCAGGCCTTGCCGACCGGGCAAGGAACGCTGCACCGCCAAGGCTTGCCGCGCCAAACCTTCGGCTTCCGCGATCTGTCCCGCCCGATAGATGGAGCCCGCGAGATCGAACAGCGCCGCGGCCGTCACCTCATCCGGGCCACCTGGCCGCCCTTGGCTCCACGCCAGGACGTCGCGATGAAACGCGACCGCCAGGCGGAGATCGATGTCGCGATAGACCCGACCGAGCAGGCCCTTGATCTCGGCCACGACCTCGGGTTGTCCCGCGAGCTCCCGGTTCATCCGCTCCTGGGTTCCTTCCAGGATCTCCCGCAGCAGCGCCGTGTCGCGCCCCATCGCCACCGAAGGCCCCACGCCTTCGAGCATGCGCTTCACGAAGGCGGTCACCTGCCGGCTCTTGGCCGATTCGATCTGCGCCAGGGTCTGGTTCGTCTCGGCCGACCGCCGCGCGGCATCGGCGTCGCACCGGGCCTCGTTTTCCCGGGCCAGGAGATACATGGAAGCCACCAGGCCCGCCGTCAGGGAAAGCACCAGCGCCGCCAGCCCGCCGAAGAGCATCCGATGACGGCGGACCATCGTCCGCAGCCGATAGGCCGTGCTGGGCGGACGGGCGGCCACGGTCTCGTTCGCCAGATGGTGCCGGATGTCGGCCGCCAGCGCGGAGGCCGTCTGGTAGCGGCGGGTCCGGTTCTTCTCCAGCGTCTTGAGCACGATCCAATCGAGGTCGCCCCGGACCGAACGGATCAGCTTCAGCGGTTCCGCCTTCCGGGACGACGCCACCGCCGTGAGATCGGCGGCGACCAGCGTGCCCAGCCTGGTCGAAGGCCGGACCGGCTCCTGTTGGCGGATGACGCGCCGGACCTCGTCGAGCCCGCGCTTCAGCAGATCGC
>CBFGQE010000112.1:0-8632 GCA_965650815.1 uncultured bacterium | reverse complement strand
CCGCCTCGGGATTGGGGGAGAGTCCGCGTTGTTCCAGCACGGTCAGGATGAAGGCGTCGATCTCGTTGCGGCCGGATTTCGTGGCGGGCATGGGCACGGGCGGAACCTGGACCGGCCGGAACGACCAGAAGTCCTTCGCGTCGCTGACGGTGGGTTTCTCCGGCAAGGCCTCCGCTGCTTGGACGGCGCGGGGATCGGGCAAGCCCATCTTGATCCACGCCTCGAAGTCCCGGATCTGCTCGGCCGAGAGATCTTTTTTGGGCGGCATCCGGAGATCGTCGTCCGTCCGGTGAATGGCGCGGACGAGCAGGCTCTTTTCCGGTTGGCCGACGACGACGGCCGGGCCGGAATCGCCTCCTTGCAGCAGGGCCGCGCGGGAATCGAGCAGCAGGCCGCCCTTGCGCGTCTTGTGCTCCGCGCTGTGGCATTCGTAGCAGTGGGCGACGAGGACGGGGCGGATGCGTTTCTCGAAGAACTCCAATCCTTCCGGGGAAAAGCCCTCCGCCGCCCGAAGACTCAGGCCGACAAACAGCAGGGCAATCCAGCAACGCACGGGCGGGAATCTGCCCCAGGCCCGCGTCTCCCGCCAATGCCGGACCGCGGCCGCGAGGCGGGCGGGCGCCAGTGACCGGCTTTCGCCGTGCAAAGCCGTTGCGCTTTCCCCCGCCACAGGGCACAACCGCGCCCCCTGATTTCCGTTATCCGAACCGATGAAACCGAAAGGCATGACCGAAGCGCAGTTTCTGGACCTGCTCCAGAAGGTGCTCCCCAAAGCGACGAACGACTCCCGCCTCGCCTCCGCCATCTTCGAGCGCGTGGCCGAGGAGGTCCGGCTGGTGAACAGCCTCCAGTCCTTCGAGAAGTTCTGCGCCCAGGGCTCGTTGCCCGACCTGGAGCCCGGCACCGTGGCCCAGTATGAGGCGCAGCTCCAGGAGCGCTTCGGCGAGGGCAACGTCACGGTCACGCCCACGGAAAAGGGCGACGCCATCGCGGTGGAGATCGCGCTGCCCGACGACCGCAAGGTGACGAACCGCATCAAGGTCGTGCCGCCCGGCGAAGTGCTGGAAGAGGTCGTCAAGCAGCCCTTCGTCCCGTTCCCCGTCTGCCTGCCGGAAGACCCCGACCTGCTGTGGATCTTGGCGCGGCGCGAGGACTTCGGGCCGGACGAAGCCATGCGTGCGCTGGCCAAGATCGAGGAGGAGTTCTGGGCGACCAAGGGCGGGCAGAAGCTGCTGCGCGACCGCGTGGAGAAGAACTTCGCCGAGTTCATCTCGCGCGTTCCGGCGGCGATGCTGGCGGACAGCGGATTGAAGCGGCACTACAAGGAACCGGAACCGCGCCTGGAGCTGCGCCGGTTGGTGGGCGGTTCCGCGACCCCGCCGGTGGCGGCGGAATCGGAAACCGCGAAGCTGGTCGCCCTGGCCAAGAGGATACCGGTCAGCCACCCGCTGGCCGAGGAGCCCGCGGATGCGCCGTGGGACGAAGAGGCGAAGTAGCGGGGGATCAGCCCGCTCCCGCCAAGGCCTCCAGAGCGCGCAGGGTCGCGGCATTGCGGGAATCGACGCCGAGCTTCTCGAAGAGGTTCTGCAGGTGTTTCTTCACCGTGTTCTCGGTGGAGCCGAGGATGGTGCCGATCTCGGCGTTGCTCTTGCCCTGCGCGACCCAGAGAAGCACTTCGGCTTCGCGCGGGGTCAGGCCCAAGGCTTCGAGCGGCGCGGCGGAACTGAAGTCGGGCTTGAACGGCGCGGGCGGGCGGGCGGCTTCGCGGGCGAAGCGCGCGGCCACGGCGGCCAGCAGATCGCTCACGCTCGCCGGCTTGGTCAGATAGTCGTCGGCGCCGAGGTTCATGCCGGCGCGGACGGAGGTCTTCTCGCCCTTGGCGGTGAGAAAGATGAACGGAATGCCGGCGGTGGTCCGGTCCGCGCGCAACGCTTCGAGAACTCCGTGGCCGTCGAGCTCCGGCATCATCACGTCGCACAAGACGAGGTCCGGGCGTTCCCGTCGCGCGGTCTCCACGCCCAGGCGGCCGTTTTCGGCGGTGACGACGCGGTAGCCTTCCATCTCCAGGATGGTGGCGAGATTGGCCCGCGTGCGCGGTTCGTCCTCGATGATCAGGATGCTTTTCATGCCCGTTGTTCGGCGGTGGTTTCCCGGAAGAGCGGCAGCGTCACGGTGAAGGTCGTGCCTTCGCCTTCGCGGCTGCGGAACCGCACCGCGCCGCCGTGCAGCGTGGCGCAGCGTTTCACGATGACGAGGCCCAGTCCGGTGCCGGAAATCTGCCGGACGTTCCGGGCCCGGTGGAACGCCTGGAACACCCGGTCCTGGTCCTCCGGCGGTATGCCGCAGCCGATGTCCCGCACGGTGAACGTGCCGTCCGAGCCGGAACGCGTCACGGTGAATTCCACCGGAGCTCCGGGCGGCGAATACTTCACGGCGTTGGCCAGCAGGTTCGAGAAGATGTGCCGCAGGAGGTTCTCGTCCGACCAGGCCGGAGCCTCGACGCCGGCGGCGACGAAGCGGATCTCGTGCGTGTGGTTGGTCGCGGAGAGGATCTCGTCCACGATGCGGCGGCAGACGGCGGCGAGATCGAGCGCTGCGGGCGTGAACGGCATCTTGCCGGCCTCGACGCGGCTCAGCAGCAGCACCTCGCCCATGAGCTGGTCCATGCGGCGGACGGAGTCGTGGATCGCGCGGAGATGCGCCGAGCGCTGCGCGGGTTCCAGCCGGTCGTGGTAGCGGTCCAGGATCTCGCCCGAGGACATGATGATCTCCAGCGGCGTGCGGAACTCGTGGGAAACGGTGGAGACGAAGTCGCCCTTCAACCGGCCGAGCTCGCGTTCGTGGTCCAGCGCCTTCAACAGCTCGGCCTCCACCTGCTTGTGCGCGCTGATGTCGAGGATGGTGCCGATGACCAGCTCGCGGTCCTTGGCGGGCAGCCGCGACAAGCGGATCTCACAGGGAATCTCCGAGCCGTCGGGGCGACGATGCGTCCACTCGAAGCGCGCGGGCTGTCCGCTGCCCACGAGGGCGAACATCTCCGCCGCGATCTCGGCGGAAAGGCGTCCATCGGGCTGGCGTTCCGGGCTGAGATCGACCGGCCCCAGCTCCAGCAGGCGCGCGGGCTCCAGCGCGAAGAAGCGCAGCGCGTTGCGGTTGAAGTCCACGAACCGGCCCGTCCGCGCGTCCATCACCACGATGGCTTCGGGGGCGTTCTCCAGCATGGTGCGCACGCGGGCCTCGCTGGCGCTCAGGTCGGCGGTGCGTTCGGCCACGCGGCGTTCCAGCTCCTGGTTCAAGCGGCGGATCTGCTCCTCGGCGCGTTGCCGCTCGGTCACGTCCTCCTGGAGGCAGATGATCTCCTCGATCTCCCCCGCGTCATCGAGCACCGGATAGAGCTTCGCGGCGATCCAGCGCGTCTCCTGGCCGCCGTTCCCGGCGGGCAAAGCGAAGGGCGCGGCGGGCAGCGCGACCGTTTCTCCGGCGAAGGCCCGTTCGATCAATGGCCCGAACCCCGCCGCCAACCATCGCGTATCCGTGCGCAGATCCTCCGTGGCGGCCGATCGGCCCCAGAGCGTTTCGTGGGCGCGATTGGCGCGCAGCAACCGGCCCATCGGACTGAAAACCGCGATGCCGACCGGTGCCTGTTCAAAGAGCAGCCGCCAGCGCCGCTCCGATTCCCGCAAGGCCGCGTCGCGTTCGGCCACGGTGCGGGCCATGCGGTTGAATGCGGTTCCGAGATGGCCCAGTTCGTTGTTCGCCGGGACCGCCACCTGCGTGTCGGTTGCGCCGACGGCCATGCGCTGCGTCACGCGCAGCAGCTCCCGCAGCGGCGCGGCGATCTGGTTGCGGAAGATCACCGCCAGCAACAACAACGCGGGAACGAGGCTGCCGAGCCCGATCCACAACACCCATTGCGCGGAGCGGAACGCCTGCGCGCGCAGCACCGCCCCGGGCAACGTGGTCAGGTAGATCCAGTCCGGCCCGGCGAGGCGCACGGCCGCGAAGTAGTTTTCGCTGACCGCGTCGTAGCCGACGAAGCGCCGCTCCTTCCGCCCCTGCACGGCGGCGAAGAGCGCGGCCAACTCCGGCTCGGCCGGATCGGTCATGCGGTAGGTGCCGTTGCTGGCCAGGATCTGCCGCTCGCGTCCGGGGTGCGCGATGAGCGTGCCGTCCTCGCGGAAGATCAGGTGCGTGAGTCCGGCGACCTCGGCCTTGGTCGATGCTCCCATGAGCTGCGAGACGCGGATGTCGTGGGCGAAGGCGGAGACGTGTTCGCCGTCGAACTTCAGCGGCTTGACCACGCTCACGAGATATTCGCGCGACACCGGGTCCTGGAACGTGGGGCCCCAGAAGAGCCGGCCCTCGCGGTGATACGCGGGATCCGACGCCGAGGCATACGACACGGCGTTCATCGGATAATCCGCCGCCGCGTCATAGACCCACTCGGGGATGAGCGGGTCGAAGCCGACATTCGTCAGCTCCGGCGTGAAGGCGTAGAGGCTGCGGAAGCCGTGGGCCCAGCCGGCGATGAACCGCTGGCAGATCTCGAACTGGACCAGCACCCGGCGTTTCAGTTCCGGCGTGAGCACGGTGTCCTTGTGGACCCAGAGCGTGGCGTAGCGGTAGGTGTCGCTGTATTCCCGGCGGCTGCGGACCGCGCCGTCGGGGCAACGCTCGAACCAGCGGTCCCATTGGTCGAGGAAGCCCGGAGGATCGGGCTGGCGCCAGCGTTCGAGGAAGGCGTCCGTGACCGTCTGGAGGTTGGTGGCGATCTCGGTGAAGTAGGCTTCCTCGCGCTTGGCCCGTTCGCCGACGTATTCGTCCATGTGGAGCAGCTCGCGCTCCTCCACCGCGCGCAGCACCAGGTGGTAGGCCGCGCCGGTGGCCACGGCCAGGATCACCCCGACCGCCACCGCGATCTGGAGCAGCGTCCGGCCGGTGAGGGATTGGTGCCATGCGAGGGACATCGCGCCCGGAGTGAACCGGGCGTGGCCGATCCGATCAAGGGCGCTTCCCCGCGTCCCCAGCTTGAACCACGGCGACCTTCTGCCACCGTGCGGGCCATGCAGCGCACCGTTGTCCTGAATGTCGTCGGACTGACCGAAGCCCTCATCGGCGAGCACACGCCCGCCATCGCCGCGTTCCGCCAACGCGGCGCGCTCCGGCACATCGATCCCGCCTTCCCCGCGCTGACCTGCACCGCGCAGTCAAACTACGTCACCGGCCAGCCGCCCACGGCCCACGGCATCGTGGCCAACGGCTGGTTCAACCGCGAACTCAGCGAAGTCCATTTCTGGAAGCAGTCGAACCACGTCGTGACCGCGCCCAAGCTCTGGGACGAGTTGCGCGCGCTCGATCCCCAGTTCACCTGCGCCAAGCTTTTCTGGTGGTATAACATGTATGCTGCCGTCGACTACTCGATCACCCCCCGGCCGATGTATCCGGCGGATGGCCGCAAGTTCTTCGACGTCTATTCGTGGCCCTACGGCATCCGGCCCGAGATCAAGCGGGAGCTGGGCGAGTTTCCCTTCGCCGGATTCTGGGGCCCCGCCGCCGGCGTGAAGTCGCCCCAGGGCGAACCCGATTGCGCCACCCGCTGGATCGCCGAGTCGGCGAAGTGGACCGAGAAGAAGTATCAGCCGACCCTGAGTCTCGTTTACCTCCCGCACCTGGACTACAACCTCCAGCGGCATGGGACGTATGGCCGGATACCGGATGCCAGATCCCAGATGCCGGATCAAAGCCCCTCCAGCGCGGCAGGAATCCGGGATCAGGCATCCGGCATCCGGCATCCGGCTTTGAACCCCTCCATCCTCCCCGACCTCCGCGCCATCGACGCCATTGTGGGCGACCTCATCCAGTTCTTCGAGGCGCGCGGGGTGCAGGTCGTGCTGTTGTCCGAATACGGCATCACCAACGTCACGAAGGCCGTTCACCTGAACCGCCTCTTCCGCGAACGCGGCTGGATCACGGCCAAGGAAGAACTCGGGTTGGAGCTGCTCGATGCGGGCAATTCCAAGGTCTTCGCCGTGGCCGATCACCAGGTTGCCCACGTCTATGTGAACGACCCGCACCTGCGGAACGAGGTCCGCGCGCTGCTGGAGAACACCGACGGCATCGCCCAGGTGCTCGACGGCGACGCGAAGAAAGCGGCGGGCATCGACCACGTCCGCGCGGGCGACTTCATCGCCGTGGCCCGGGAAGACGCGTGGTTCACCTACTACTACTGGCTCGACGACCGGAAGGCGCCCGACTTCGCCCGCTGCGTCGATATCCACCGCAAGCCCGGCTACGACCCGGTGGAGCTCTTCCTCGATCCCAAGATCCCGGCGGTGAAGCTCAAGATCGCGTGGCGCCTGCTCCAGAAGAAGCTCGGCTTCCGCATGTTGATGGACGTGATCCCGCTCGACGCCTCGCTGGTGAAGGGTTCCCACGGCTGCCGCCCGGCGAATCGGGCTGATTGGCCGGTGCTGATCACGTCCGGAGTCTCGGCGGACTCCGCTGCGCCTTTGGCTTCGACCGGGGTGTATGAGGTGCTGAAGCGGGCGGTTTTGGGAGCCAATGGATGAACCGCGTTCCGACGCCCGAGACTTCGTTGACAAAGTCTCGGCTTCCTTACGATGGATGGCATGACGGACACGGTTTTGCCCTTACCAATCGCGGCAAACTTGCATAGATGGGTCAGCGTTCCAGATTTGCCACGCCACCTCCTTGGAGCCTACTGTCCCTGACAAGATGACCGTCACCATCCCATCCGACCGGTTGGAGCAGGTCGCGTTGACCGAACGGGACGCGGTCGTGGACATCGCCATCGGGCTCTACAAGCGGGAACAGGTTTCCTTGGGACGCGCCGCCGAGATCGCCGGGTTGGCCACACCGTCGTTTCTGGACGAACTGGGCCGCCGCCGCATTCCGATCAACCACGACGTGGACGATCTCCAGACCGATCTTGCGACGTTGAAGACGCTGGCCTGAGCCGGAGCGCCGCCGAACGGAGATCTCGGCCATGATCGTCGTCTCCGACACCACGGCCATCACCACCGCCCTCAAAGCCGATCAGACCGGCTTGTTGACTCTCCTTTCCGGGACGGTGTTCGTCCCGCAGGCCGTCTGGGATGAGCTGGCAGACCGCCATTCCCCGCTGCCGGGTTTCATCCAGCTTCATCAGGTGAAGGCCCCCTTCCGCAGGCCAGCCGGCACCGAGTCCTTGGGACTGGGAGAATCCGAAGCCATCCAGCTGGCGCTGGAGCTGGGAGCCGGCGTTTTGCTGACGGACGACCGCAAGGCCCGAAACGCGGCCGCTGTCCACGGCATCCGCTGTATCTGGCTGTTGGGGTTGGCGCTGGAGGCGAAACGGCGAGGGCGCATCAGCGCGGTCCGGCCGGTTCTGGAGGCTTTGGAGCAGACGGGTGGGCTCTATTTGTCCGAAAGGGTCAAGGCCGAGGTGTTGCGTCAGACGGGCGAAGCGGACCGTTGAACCTCTTTCGCGGCCAATATCCCGACCTTTCCGCCCTCGGCGCTGGACGCTGCGGGGTCCGCACGCTACCTATGGCCAGTCACATGAGAGACCAGGCTTTTTCCCCCCGCCGATTCCTTCCCGCGTTGTTGGCCGCCGCCGTCCTCGCCGCCGGGTCGCCCGCCTTCGCCCAGAACGAACTCGAAGTGCGCGGCCTCGACCGGCTCGACTTCCGCCAGATCGTGCGCGACGCCAAGGAGAAGGTCTTCCCCACCGTCGTCTTCATCCGCGTGCTCCGCGAGAACCTCGAAGGCGGCAAGAAGGTTTCCCAGGAGGTCTCCGGCAGCGGCGTCGTGATCTCCGCCGACGGCGAAGTGCTCTCCAACTGGCACGTCGTGGACAAGGCGGTCGAGGTCCGCTGCCAGCTCCAGGACGGCACCGCCTGCGCCGCCGAGATCATCGGTGCGGACAAGGACACCGACATCTCCCTGCTCAAGCTCAAGCTCCCCGAGGGCAAGGGTCCGCTCCCCTACGCCAAGCTCGGCAAGTCCGTCGATCTGACCGAGGGCGACTTCGTCATGGCGATGGGCGCGCCCTGGGGCATGTCCCGCTCCGTCTCCATCGGCATCATTTCCTGCACCAAACGCTTCCTCCCCGGCACCAGCGAATACAGCTACTGGCTCCAGACCGACGCCGCGATCAGCCCCGGCAATTCCGGCGGCCCGCTCGTGAACACCGCCGGCGAAGTGGTGGGCATAAACACCCGCGGCATCATGCAGGGCGGCGACACCGGCTTCTCCGTCCCCATCGAGGTGGTGAAACAGGTCGCCGACCGGATGCGGGAGAAAGGCCGCGTGGACTGGAGCTGGACCGGCCTCCAGTTGCAGCCGCTGAAGGATTTCAACCGCAACATCTACTTCGACGCGTCGAACGGCGTGATGATCGCCGACACCGATCCCGGCAGCCCCGCGCGCCACGCCGGCATCCTCGCCGGCGACCGCCTCATCAGCATCAACGGCAACCGCGTCACTGCCATGACCGACGAGGACCTGCCCGTCATCCGGCGCGAGCTCGCCTTCCTGCCCAAGACCGAGCCGTCCACGCTGGAACTCATCCGCAAGGGCGAGACCATGACGCTGAAGTTCACCGCGAAGGACAAGGGCCAGGTGGAGGGCG
>CBFGQE010000111.1:0-8649 GCA_965650815.1 uncultured bacterium | reverse complement strand
TCGACGGTGATGGTCGCGGTCGCGGTCATGCCGGGGCGCAGGAGCCCGTCGGCGTTGTCCACGCTCAGCACGGCCTCGTAGCTGACGACGCCCTGGACGGTCTGCGGCTCGTTGCGCAGCGAGACGATGCGGGCGGGAAATTCGCGGTGCGGAAAGGCGTCCACGGTGAACATCGCCGGCTGGCCCTCGCGCACCGCGCCCATGTCGGCCTCGTCCACGTTCACGAGCAGCTTCATGCGCGAAAGGTCCTCCGCGAGCTTGAAGAGCACGGGCGTCTGGAAGGACGCAGCCACGGTCTGGCCGGGCTCGACCTTGCGCGCGAGGACCACGCCGTCGATGGGCGAGCGGATGATCGCCTTCTCCAGGTTCGCGCGTTCGGCGTTGAGGCTCTCGCGCGACACGGCCACCTGCGCGTTGGCGCTGGCGACGCTGGCTCCGGCGCGCTCCAAAGTGGCGCGGGTCGCGTCCAGCTCCTGGGTGGAGACAAGCGTGGCGGCGGCGAGTTCCTCCGCGCGGGTGGCGTTTTGCCGCGCTTCCAGCAAGGTGGCGCGGGCCTGTTGCAAAGCGGCTTCGGCGGCTTCGAGCGAAGCTTCCGAGCGCTGGACCTGCGCGCGGAGCTGGCGCGGGTCGATCTCCGCCAAGGCATCGCCCCGGCGGATCGTCGTGTTGAAATCCACCAGCACCTGCTCGACCCGGCCGGAGATTTCAGCGCCGACCTCCACGGTGTTCACCGGCTGGAGCGTTCCGATGGCGGTGACGACGACGTTCAGGTCGCCCCGGGTGACGACGGCCGTCTCATAGCGCGGCGAAGCAGGCCGTGCTTTGGCCGAAAGCCACAGAGCGCCCACGCCCATCAGCGCCAAGACGGGCAGCGCGAACAGAACGCGCTTGGCCTTCGAGGATCGTTTCGGAACGGGGACCACGCCGAGCGTGCGGGCGATGTCGGGACGCGGCGCGGGTTCGGGAGGAATGGACGGCGGCATGACGTGTTCAGTTGCTGGAACCGACGGCCGAAGCGGAATCGATCCGCTCTCTGGCCATCGTTCTGCAAGACACGCGTCTGCGGGTGGCATTACACGAAAAACAAACGGCCCCGGATCGCTCCGGGGCCGTTCTCGGGAAACTCGGTTCGCCGCTCAGCGCGACTTGGGCCGCAGCAGGATGACCTTCTTGGTCGAGCCTTCGATCTCCACGCTGTGGGATTCCACGTCCGCGTCTTCGCGCAGCATCTGGTGGACGATGCGGCGGTCGTAGGCGTTCATCGGCTCCAGCTCGACGATGTCGCC
This sequence comes from uncultured bacterium, assembly GCA_965650815.1. Taxonomy (GTDB): domain Bacteria; phylum Verrucomicrobiota; class Verrucomicrobiia; order Limisphaerales; family CANJSG01; genus CANJSG01. Next base: position 7,363 of record CBFGQE010000111.1, on the reverse strand, counting down.
GAGGCGACGCACGCGTTCGGCGGCGTCCTTGGCACGCTTCAACAACGCGTCGCGGCTCTCCTGGCGGTAGCCACCAACATCGACCGTGACCTTGGGCGAGCTGGGATCGGCCTGGAACAGGATGCGGTTCAGCAGATACTGGAGATCCGCGAGCGTCTGGCCGCTGCGGCCGATGAGACGGCCGGAGTCGTCGGTGACGATGTTCAGGATCGGCCCGTCTTCCGACGCGATCTCTTCGACGGTCGCCTGGAAGTCGAGGTGCTTGAGCAGATCCTCAAGGATGGTCTTGGGTTGGGCGGTCATGGGGCAAATCGGATTGGGCGGAGCGCGCTCGGGCTATTTCCGTTTGGCCGGGGCGGCCTTTTCGGCGGCGGGGTCCTTGCCGGGATTGGTCAGCTTGGTCTGGAGCACGCCGAGGAGGTTCTGCACGGTCCAGTAGAGCGTCAAGCCGGAGGCCATGTTGTATAGGACGAAGAAGAACATGAACGGCATGAACTTCATGATCTTCTGCTGGGCCGGGTCCATGCCGGGCGACATCGGAGTCAGGCTGGTCTGCCACCAGGTGCTGGCCGCCCAAAAGATGGGCAGCAAATTGAAGGGCAGGCCCAGACCCGGGATGATGAAGAGCGTGTCCGGCCCGGAGAGATCGCAGGCCCAGAGGAAGGGGGTGCCGCGCAGCTCGATGGCGGCGTTGAGCATCTGGTAGAAGCCGATGAAGACGGGGATCTGGATGAGGATCGGGACGCAGCCTGCGACGGGGTTGATCTTATGCTCCCGCATGAACTCCATCATCTTCAGGTTCATCTTCTGCGGATCGTCTTTGTATTTCTCGCGCAGCCGCGTCATCTCGGGCTGGAGGAGCGCCATGCGCTTCATCGACTTGGTGGAGGCGTGCGTCAGGGGGAAGAAGAGCACCTTGATGATGATGGTGATGACGATGATGGCCATGCCGTAGGACAGGCCCCATCCGTGGAACCCGTTCATCGCGATCAACAGCGTCTTGGCGAAGAACCCGAAGAAGCCGCCGAAGCCCATCAGCACATCGACGTCGGTCTTGGTGTCCTGGGCGAGCTTCACCAGCGTGTTGTATTCCTTCGGACCCGCGAAGACGGTGTAGAAGCGCTCCACCATCTGGCCGGGCGCGAGCACCGTGGCGGGATAGACCAACGACGTCTCGAATCCGACCGGCTTGGCCAACGCGCGCGAGTCCTGGGCCAGCACCTCGGCGGAAGGCGGCGGAAGATCGATCTGCACGGAGCGGAAGCCTGCGGCGGCTTCGACCGGCAAGGTGGCGAGGGTGAAGAACTGATTGTTCACCGCCGCCCAACGGACACTGCCGTTGCCGCCCCGGTATTCGAGGCGCGGTGTTCCGGGGAAACAGCCCAAGGTGCGGTTGGCGAAATAGCTTTCGGTGACGGACTCCGGTTTGTCGCCGTTCTGCCAATGCGCGCCCAGGGCGATCAACGGCTCGTGCGGGGAAAGCGGCGTCGCGGTGCCGACCACATAGTTGTGCTCGGGGATCGAGACGGGGGCGGACCCGGTATTGGTGAAGACCAGCCGGTGCTTCAGCACGTAGTTCGTCGTCGGCAGGAACTCCTTGATGACGGCGAGCCCGCTGGGCAGGATCGATTCGGCCACCACGCCAATGCCACCACCGACGGCCCGCAGGTTCCACGCCGCACCGTCGAAGCCCCCGCCCGTGAGGGTGAACGCAGGCAGCGGCGCGGCGAGGTTCAGCGTCGCCAGCCCGTGGTTGGTCGGCGCGTTCGGCAGACAGCCGGTGTGCACCGGATAACCGAGCAGCTCGAAACTCTGGATGCCGCCTCCGCGCGTGCTGAAAGTGAAGACCGTGGTGTCGTTGGTCAGGGAGAGCAGCGTCTCCGGCCCGGCCAACTGGGGACGCACGGCAATGTTCGTGGCCGCCGAGAGCACGGGGGCGGACACGGCGTTGCTGCCATTGGTCCCGCTACCATAGGCCGTCGCGACGTCGTTCGTGGAACGCGGCGGCGGCGGATACAGCTTCGGCACAAGGTATCCCTGCCAGAGCACGATCAACCCCAAGGATAGGGCGACCACCAATATCGATTTACGATCCATGAAGAGGAGAAAGTGAAGGTCGAGGCGCGGCTTTGGCTGCGGGCGGCACGGGATCGTGGCCGCATCCGCCCCAAGGATGGCAGCGGCACAGACGACGCACGGTGAGCATGCCGCCCCGGATCGCCCCGTGGCGTTCCAGCGCCTCGATGCCGTAGCGCGAACAGCTCGGCTCAAAGCGGCAACCCGCGCCCGGTCCCGCGATGAAGTGGATCACCGGGGAAACCACCCAGCGATAGCCCCGGAGCATCCAAATGAAGAGTTGCCTTATCACGAAAGCAGCCTGGCCTGGGTCAGCGCCCGCAGGAGATCGGTCTCCACCTGTTGGCGCGTCTTGGTCGCGATGCTCGGCCGGGCCACGAGAACCAGGTCCACGGACCGGCCCAAGGATTCGCGGTTCAAGCGGAACGCCTCGCGCAGAAGCCGCCGGGCCCGGTTGCGGACGACGGCGGAACCGACTTTTTTGGCGGTGACAACCCCCAGCCGCGATTTTTCCCCGGCCGGACGTTCGCTCCAGTTGACGATCAGACACCCGAGAACGATCCGGCGCCCCTGGGCTTTGACCCGTGCGAAGTCACGGGATTGGCGCAGACGACGCTCCGGCGGAAGGGTGCGGCACGGAGCGTCCGGACTCATCAGCCGATCAAACCGGGGTCAGGCGCTTGCGGCCCACGCGGCGGCGGTTGGCGAGAATGGCCTTGCCGCTCTTGGTCGAGTTGCGGCTGAGGAAGCCATGCTGGCGCTTCCGGCGGATCTTCGATGGCTGATACTGGCGCTTCATAAAATCTGTTGGGTTGGTCCCGCACTGCGGAACGCATCTGCCGACCCACCGGTCGGCGAATAAGAGCTGCGGAGCCTAGCAATGTCGAACTTCGTGTCAAGAAACGGCCTGAGAAGATTGCACACCGCTGAATCTCCCCTTCGCCACTTCCCCGACCGATGGCGAAAGCCGCCCCTCCGCAATGAAAAACCTCCGGGTTCCAGAGGATGCCCGGAGGTTGAAAAGGTCCGGCCAGATTCTCCGGCCTATCGACGACGCCGACGCAGCAGCTCGGCCCCGATGAGCAACGCGCCCACGGCGGGAACGATCGTTGCGATCTCGGGCACCGGCGCAGGCGGAGGCGGCGTCAACGTGCCCCCTTCCACGACCAAGTGGTCCAAGACAAGGTAGTCGCCCGAAATCTTGATGCTGCCGATGCCCACGGTGGATTCGAAGCCCCAGAAATCGAGGTCGCTCGAAAACGCGAACATATCCACCGGCACGTCGATCAGGGTGCCGTTCACGTCGAAGAGGCTGATGCTCAGCAACGACATGTCGGCCGAGGCATAGAACCCTACGGCATCGACGGCCTGCGAAAAGTCGATCTGCACCACGGCATCCAGCGAATCAGCGCCCAATCCCTTGGAACTGGAATGGGCCGTGCCCGCATAGCCGGAATTGATCACGAAACCCGGGAAATCGCTGTTCACGTCCGGCACGCCGGAACCGGAAACGGCTCCAGCCCCGCCAGAAGGCTGGCCATAGACAGCCAATCCGCCGGAGGACGAAGCGAGGCTCAACGTCCCCAAACCACCCAATACGCTGACGGGGCTGGTCAGGTAGCCCACGCTCGAATTTCCGGAAGTCCCGTAGTAGCTGAGCCCCTCGAAACTGTCGGACAAGGACCACGTGTGGTCCCCTTCGGCGTTGATCAAAGTCAGTCCCGCCCCGTGGACCGCCGCGAGCGGCGCGCAGAGCGCCAACCCAAGGATACTGACCGAGATTGTTTTCATCGTTTTGTGCAAAACTTGGACAGAACTGCCATGTTCACCGAAAAACAGCAAGTTTTCCTTGGAATTCAACGACTCTGTAATCGGCGCTAACTCAGCCTAGGCGTTGGAACAGGGCAGGTTATCCGCCGGGAATTCGTGCTGCGTTGCCACCGGTCCCCTGCTACACCGCAGGCCACATGCGCGTTCTGATCGCCACCGTCACCGCCGGAGCGGGCCACTTGGCCGCCGCCAAGGCCTTGGAGGAATCTTGGAAATCCCTGCGACCCAAGGACACCGTCCAGACGGTCGATGTCCTCGACTACGCCCCCAAGCTGATCCGGAAGTTCTACATCGAGGGCTACGTGAAGCTGGTGGAACACGTGCCCGAACTCTACGCCTACGCCTTCAAGAGGTCGGACGATCCGGCGAAGCTGACCAAGACCCTCGATTTCCGCCGCAGCCTGTCGCACAAGTCCGCGCGTGGCTTCGGCAAGCTGCTGGAGGAGTTCCAGCCCGATGTCGTCCTTTGCCCCCACTACCTGCCACTGGAGATCATCGGGCATCTACGGACCAAGCAGCGCATCGAGACGCGCGCCGTCTGCATCGTCACTGACTTCGAAGCGCACAGCTTCTGGCTGGAACCGTCCGCCGATCTCGTCTGCGTCGCCGCCGAGGAAACCAAGGCCAGCATGGCCGCGCGCGGAATGGACGCCGCCAAGATCGTCGTCACCGGCATTCCCATCGCCTCCAAGTTCCTCCAGCCGATCGACGCGCTGGAAGTCCGTCGCCGCTACGGCCTGCGCGATGATCTGCCGACCTTGCTCGTGCTCGGCGGCGGCTTTGGCATGGGCCCCGTCGCGGAGATCCTTGCGGAACTCGACAAAGTGCCGGGCCATTTCCAGACGCTCGTCGTGGCCGGACGCAACGAGGCGCTGCGCCGCGAACTGGCCGTCCAGGACCGCGCCCACGCCACCGATGTGCTGGGCTTCAGCAAGAACATGCATGAGTTGATGACCGTCTCGGACCTCATCATCACCAAGCCCGGCGGCCTCACCTCGTCCGAAGCCCTCGCGCTGGGAAAACCGCTCTTCATCCTCAATCCCATCCCCGGCCAAGAGGCGGCGAACAGCGACTTCCTCCTCGCCCACGGCGCCGCGCTCAAGGCGAACCGCGTGGAGGACCTCGGCTTCCAGCTCAAGAAACTGCTCGCGTCGGAAAAGCTGGAGGGCTTGGCCCACGCGGCGAAATCTCTCGGCAAACCGACCGCCGCCCAGGCCGTGTGCGAAACGACCCTGGCGCTCTTGGCCAACAAGACCGGATCGAAGTAACCGTCCCCCGCCCCACATGAAAAGTCGCCGTCCCTTCTGGCTCTGGCTCGCTCCGTTGCTCGGACTTGGGTTCGGCTTTTGGCTGTGGTTGACCGCGTCGCCGATCAAACGCGACGAACAGATCGTCTTGCTCCCCGCCCTTGGCCGCCAAACCACGAATGGTCTCGAAGTCTCGGTGAAGGGCTTTGTCTTCGAGCCGGAAGGTCGGCCCGGCGCGCGGCTGGCGGTGCGAAAGTTTCTGGGCCTGGACGAAGACACGTTGACCACTGACGAGCGGTCCCGTTTGGAAGAACGCACCCGCGCCTTCCTCATCGACACCGAGAGCCGCAAGGACGTGCGCGTCCGCGTGGGCGACGTCGAACAGGATCTGGCTCCGACCGATGGCGACGGCGCGTTCGCCGGCACCGTGCTTCTGCCTGCGGCTTCCACCTCGCTGACAGTCACCGCAGTGCTGCCCGACGGCGATGCCCGCCGCTTCGAGGGCCGGATCGTCGTCGTGCCGCAGCGCGGCCTCTCGGTCGTCTCGGACATCGACGACACCATCAAGATCAGCCAAGTGCTCGAACGGCGGGAACTGCTGCTGAACACTTTCGTCCGCCCGTTCAAACCCGTGACCAACATGGCCGCGCTCTACCGGGACTGGCAGACACGGGAGAAGGCCACCTTCCACTACCTGTCGTCCAGCCCGTGGCAGCTTTTCCCGGCGCTCGACGGTTTCCTCCGCACCAACGGTTTTCCCGAAGGCTCCGTCCATCTTCGCGCCATCCGGCTCCGCGAAGAACTGTTCGGCGAAGGCTCCTCGCAGGAGCACAAGCTGACCGAACTCCGCCGCCTGCTTGGCGACTTTCCCGAGCGCGAGTTCGTCCTCGTGGGCGACTCCGGCGAACGCGATCCTGAAATCTACGGCACCATCGCCCGCGAGTTCCCCGGCCGCATCCGCCGCATCTTCATCCGCGACGTCACCGGCCAAGCCGCCGCCGCCCCGAGGTATCTCGACGCGTTCCGCGGGCTCCCGCCAGAGCGTTGGGAGATCTTCACCGAGCCCCAAACTCTGCGCGTGCCGTAGGAGGTTCCCGCTCCAGCCCTTCGACGTTCAGCGTTGGACGTTCAATGTTCGATGTTTCCCGCCTCTTCCCGTCGATCCACTTGCCGTCGTTCGTTGCGTCGTTGTAATCCCACTGCGTGACCACGCTGCGGAGCATCCAGATCGTCGGACGAATCGTGATCGGCCTCCTCTGGGCCGCGCTCTTGGCCTTCATCCTCGCCTGGGTCTTCCACTGGCCGCTGCCGGCCGGCATCGAACCCGAGCCCATCACCGTCCTGCTCAGCACCATCTCCCCCACCCTGACCGCACTGTTCGCCTGGGTGGAGAACCGCTTCAAAAAACAACAGGCCGAGCTGGAGGAGGAGCGATATTCCATCTCCCACGCCCTCGCCTACGGCTACGTCCACAACTACCTCGACCCCGCCGCGACCCATCTGCTCGACACCCATTCCGGCACCGGCACGCGGCCCCCGCCGCTCTACATCTACCTGCCCGAGGATTTGGAAGAGCTCGAACCCGCCGCCGTCCAGCGCACCTTGGCCCGCCTCCGCGCCAAAGGTTACTCGACCAAACCCGTCCAGTTGGAACTCAAGGACGCCCGCCCGCGCGACGTGCTCACGGTGATGAAGGACGGCGTGCAGCCCGCCTACTTCGACTTCCCCAACACGCTCCTCACCCTCCGCAGCCTCGTCGCCTACAAGCTCGCATCCCATCCCGGTGCCTACGACGACCACGCCCGCGACGAACTGGCCCGGACCTACATCCGCAAGTTCCGCCAGGAAGTGGACCGCCTCATCACGCGGAAGGGCTTGAAGGAACAGGTCCGGTTCACGGACCGGAACTTGGCGTTCCTGGAAGCGGCCTAACCCTGCTCACCGACATCTTTCCGCTGGTGCTTCCGGCAATTGCTGCCCTCCTCGCTTTGGAAACCAATCAACCCGACTTCCCAAATGGAGTCCCAAGGCAGCCCATATCGAGCAGCCTTGATCCATGGGACATAAATCCGTTGGGATTCGGTAGAGCGCCGATCTCCGATCCGGCGGGGAGAGGCGATAGACGGTTCACACCGGGTCGGAGACCGGCGCTCCGGCGGGCTATCGCGGATCGACGTGTTTGCGGAGGATGTCGCGGACCATCTCGGGCC
>CBFGQE010000110.1:0-8678 GCA_965650815.1 uncultured bacterium | reverse complement strand
GGGTTTTGGTGGTCCCACATTCCCAAGACTCGGCAGCTCGAATTCCTCACCGGGCTGCACGCCCGATTGGAGCCCGGAGCCGAAGTCATCTTCTTCGACAGCCGCTTCGTGTCTGGCAGCAACACGCCAATCCACCACGCCGACGGCGACGGGAACACCTACCAGCTCCGCACGCTGCGCGACGGCTCGACACACGAGGTGCTGAAAAACTTTCCCAGCCGCGAAGAGCTTCACTCAGCGGTCGCCTCTCAGGGGCGAGACATTGAAGTCGTCGAGCTGACCTACTTCTGGTGGATGCGGTATCGGGTTGGGTAAAGGCTCGGCGGGACCGTTGATGGTCAACTTGGCCCGGGTTGGCCGGGGTGCGGAGGGCGGTTTTCGTCGAGACGGGGACTGGGCTTGACCGAGCCGCAAAGGATATGGGCGTGGGGGACGAATCCGGCGCGTTGCAGGGTCCGGCGCGAGGCAAGGTTTTCGGGGCTGCAACGGGCGCAGGGGATGGCACCGAGATCGTAGCAGAGCCGCTTCAGTTCCTGGACGAAGTAGGAGCCCAAGCCGCGTCGTCGAAACGGCTCCTCGATCTCCATGTGGAGATCGGCGTAGGGGCGGTTGTAGTGGAACAGTATCCCGCCGTGGCCCGCCGTCTTTCCCTCCGCTTCCAGAAGCCATTCGCCGCCGCCTTGGCGACGTTCCAGGCAGGCCAGGACTTCCTCCGTGGAATTCTTTGGCTTCAGGGAGGCACCGGGAGAAACGAGGGCGGTGGCGAGGGCGTCATGGAAAACGATCTTCTCGCTCACGATGTCGCGGCCGTAGGCGTGGAGCATGACCGACAGGACCGGATCGTTGCTCTGCACCTCCAGGAACCGGGCCTTGCTCGCGTCGAGAAAAGCTTCGAACAGGTCGAAGGCGCGGGTGCGATGTTCCGGCAAGAGGTAGAACTCGAACACGGTGGGTTTGCCCAGCCATGGTCCCGCGATGGCCACCGAACCGAAGCCCGCGATGGCTCCGGACTGTTCGAGCAGGTAGCAACGGGCCCATCCTTCCCGACGATGGATCGAGTCGTGGACGATCTGGCCGTTCATCTCCGCCCGATGACGGGTGCGCCACGGAAGCGTCTCCGAAGCGGCGGCGAGGTGGGTTCGGATCGGGTTCATGGTTGGATGCCGTTCTCAGTCCGTGCGCAGGGCCGTCATCGGGTCCACACGGCTGGCGCGCCGGGCGGGAATCCAGCAGGCCAGGAAAGCGACGGCCAGCAGGAGTCCGCCGGCGAGGGCGAACACACCGGGGGCGTTGGGTTTCAGGCCCGGAGTGATCGACGAGAGAACGCGGGCCATGCCGAAAGCGCCCAGACTTCCGATCACCAGTCCCGCGACGGAGAGACGCAGCCCCCGGCCGAGCACCAGCCAGAGCACGTCGCGGATCTGCGCGCCGAGCGCCATGCGGACGCCGATCTCGTTCGTCCGCTGGTTCACGAAGCCGGCGATCACCCCGTAGGTGCCCAGCGCGGCCAGCAGCAACCCCAGCCCCGCGAACGACGCCAGCAGCCAACCGGCAACGGCGACCTGGCCGAAGAAGCGGCCCACCTGGGCCCGCACGGAACCGGCCTCGCTCAACGGCAGGTCGGGATCGAGCTCCGCCACGGCGCGGCGCAGCAGGTCACCCGTGACGTGGCCCCGCACCGCCACGGCCAGGCCGGATGCCGCGTCCTGCGCGAGCGGGCGGTAGCACTGGAAGCGCGTGGTGGGTTCTCCCGGATCGGTGGCGGACCGGACGTCGGCCACCACGCCGACGATTTCCTGCCAGGCGTCCGGCTGGCCGATGCGTTGGCCGATGGCGGAGGAACCGGGCCAGCAGGCCTTGGCGAAGGCCTCGTTGACGATGACCACGGCGGCGCCGTTGGCCGTGTCGCTCCGGGTGAATTCACGCCCTTCCAACAACCGCACGCCGAGCGTCGCGAAGTAACCGGGCGACACGATCGTCAAGCTGCTGAGGCTGCTGGTGACATGCGTGGCGGAGGATTCGACAGACAGTCCGATGTGGCTGCGCGCGCCGGAGACGGGGAGCGCATTGGCCACCGCGGCGCGCTCCGCGCCGGGCATGGAGGCGAGCTTTTCCTGGAGACGCTCCGCGAAGCGGCGGCGGGCGTCGGCGCCGGGATAGGTCGCGTTCGGGAGGTTCAGGTAACCGGCGTGCAGGCCGTCGATGCGCCAGCCCGGATCGGCGGTGCTGAAGCGGCCCAGGCCGTTCACTACGAGACCCGCTCCCACGAGAAGCATGAGGGCCAGCGCGACCTGTGCGACGATCAGACCGTGGCGCAGGCGGTGGCGGGAAGAGCCGCCGCCGTCGCGCGCGCCCTGCTTGAGCGCGGTGTTGAGATCGGCGCGCGACGCCAGCCACGCGGGCACGAGCCCGAAGGCCAGGCCCGAAAGCGTGGACACGAGCAGGGCGAAGCCCAGCACGGCGAAGTTCAGCTCCAGCCGGAGCATCGGCCGTCCCCCTTCCTCCAGGCGGAGGGCGAGCCATTGGTTCGTCCAGTGGGCCAGGAGCAACCCGAGCAATCCGCCCAGCGCGGCCAGCAGCAGGTTCTCCGTCAGCAACTGGCGCAGCAAGCGGCCGCGCGGCGCGCCCAGCGCGCCCCGGATGGCGAGTTCGCGCGAACGCAGCGCGGTGCGGGCGAACTGGAGGTTGGCCAGGTTCGCGCAGGCGATCAGCAGCACGAAACCCGCGAGGCCCATGATCAGCCACAGCATGGTCCGGCCGCGCGGGTCCATGCGGGACTTGGCCAGCGCCACGACGCGCAGGTCCGTGTCCGAGTTGTTGTCCGGAAACTCCGCGCGCAGGCGGGCGGCGAGCGTGGCGAGTCCGGCGTTGGCCTGGCCCAGCGTGACGCCGGGTTTCAGCCGGGCGAAGACGTCGAGGTAATGGTTTCCGCGCACCGCGCTCTCGGCGTCGCTGAAGGCGAGCGGCCGGATCAGGTCGGCCGAACTCCAGCCCTGGCGGTCGGAGAACTCCGGCGGCATCACGCCGACGACGGTGACGGGCACGCCGTCCAGCCGAAGGGTGCGGCCGACCACTTCAGGGTCGGCGTTGAAGCGACGTAGCCAGAAGGCGTGGTTCAGGAGCACCACGTCGTTGCGGCCCGGTTGGTCCTCTTCCGGCAGGAAGGCGCGGCCGAGCTTCGGCTGGATGCCGAGCATCGGGATCAGGTCGGATGTGGCCAGCTCCACGCGCAGCCGTTCGGCCGGTTGGCCCGGCTCCGACAGGTTGGCCGAACGCGAGGTCGTGGCGGCCATGTGCGTGAAGACGGCGTTCTGCCCGCGCTGGTCGAGGAAGTTGGCCGGCGAATGCGGCCAGCGCTGCGAATGCGGCGAGGTGCGGAAGACGCGCACCAGCCGGTCGGCCTCGGGATACGGCTGCTCCGGCATCAGCAGCGAATGCAGGCCGCTGAACATCGAGGTGTTCACGCCGATGCCGAGGGCGAGGGTGAGCACGGCCACGGCGGCGAAGCCGGGGTTCTTCAGCAGTTGGCGCAGGGCGAACTTGAGGTCGTTCATGGGGGAGAAGAGGGAAGTGTTCAGCGATCAGTCGTCAGTTCTCGGTGGTTTGGGATGTTTTTGGTTCATGGGCGACTGACTTCACTGGCTACTGCCTTCTGAATACTGGTCACTGGTCATTCGCTCCGCAGCGCGACCATCGGGTCCACGCGGGCGGCGCGGCGGGCGGGCAGCCAGCAGGCGGCCAGCGCGACGAGCGCGAGGACGGCGACGACGGCGGCGAGCGTCGCCGGGTCCAGCGGCTGCACGCCGTAGAGGAAGCCCCGCAGCGCCCGCGTGGCCGCCCAGGCGCCGAGCAGCCCGCAGAAGAGTCCGGGCAGGGTGAGCAGCAGGCCCTGGCGCAGGACAAGGCCGAGCACGTCGCCCACCTGCGCGCCCAGCGCCATGCGGACGCCGATCTCGCGCGTGCGGCGGCCGATGGAATGGGCCAGCACGCCGTAGATGCCCAGCGCGGTGAGCAACAGCGCCAGCGCGCCGAAGCCCCCGAGGAGCGCCGCCGCCATGCGCGGATAGGCGAGCGATCCGGCCTGCTGCTCCTCCATCGTGCGGATGCGGAAGAGCGGGATGTGGGGGTCGAGTTCGCGCAGCACGGCGCGGAGCTGAGCGGCCGTGGACTCCGGGGCGAGGCCGGTGCGCACGACGAGGTTCATGGCCTGTTCGGTGCGGCGGCCCAGCGGGAAATACATCGCCGGGGGCGGTTCCCGATCGAGGCCGGCGAACCGCGCGGCCCGCACCACTCCGACCACTTCAGTCGGGGACTCTCCGCCGGGCCCGTGCTGGAGCACCCGCTTGCCGATCACGGAAGTTTCGCCGGGCCAGTAGCGGCGGACGAAGGCCTCGTTCACCAGAATGCCGGTGGCTCCCGGGGCCTTGTCCGCCTCGGTGAAGTCGCGTCCCTGGGCCAGCTTCATGCCGAGCGCGTCCAGGTAGCCGGGAGTGATGGTGTTGAATTCGGCCGAAGGGTTGCCCCGGCCCGTGTGTTCGTGGCCTTCGATGCGCTCGACCGACATGCCGATGCGGTTGCCGTCCAGCGGCGTGGTGAGCCCGAGACCGGCGGACTCGACGCCGGGAAGAGCGCGCACCCGTTCCAGCAGGCGTTCGTGGAAGCGCGTCGAGGCGTCGCCGTCGTAGCGGTTGAACCCGAGGTCGATCCCCGCCAGCAGCACGCGCGACGGCTCGAACCCGGCATCCACCGCCTGGAGGTTCCGCAGGCTGCGCAGGCAGAGCCCGGCGCACGCGAGCACCACCACGGAGAGGCCGATCTGGAGCACGACCAGGCCGGACCGCAGGTTCCAGCGCCGTTGTGTCCGGTCGCCGCCCGGGCCTTCCTTCAGCTCGGGCACGAGATCCGGCCGGCTGGCGCGCAGCGCGGGCACCAGGCCGAAGACCAGCCCGGTGAGGACCGATCCGAGCACGGCGAAGCCCAACATCCGGCCGTCCAGTCCCGGCTCGATGGCGGCCTCCGCCCGGAACGGCAGGAAGCCCCGCAGCACATCCGACAGCCCGGCCGCGACGAGCAGCCCGGCACCCCCGCCCAGCGCCGCGAGCAGCAGGCTCTCGGTCAGCGATTCCCGGACGATGCGGCGGCGGTCGGCCCCGAGGGCGAGGCGGATCGCGAATTCCCGCGAACGCCCGGCGGCGCGGGCCAGTTGCAGCCCCGCGAGGTTCGTGCACGCGATCAGCAGCACGAGCACGGCGCTGGCCTGGAGCAGCGCCAGCGGCCGGCGGGTGTCCGCGATGCGTTCGGCGAAGCCCTGCGCGGCGGGAAGGACGACGAGGTTCGTCGAGGTGTTGGCCGGGGTGACGGCGTGGATGCGGAGCGCGAGCCGGTTCATCTCCAGCTCGGCCTGCCCGTGCGAGACGCCGTCGCGCAACCGGCCCATGACGTGCAGCCAGGTGAAGTAGCGGGTGGACAGGGGATGCGCGCCGCCGGGCCGGTGGTCGTTGAGCTGGCCGCACTGCGTGATGGGCACGTAGAGATCCGGCGAGGCCCCGCGTTCCGTGCCGCAGAACCCGCGCGGGGCCACGCCGATGACGGTGAAGGGCCGGGCGTTGACCGTGATGTTCCGGCCGATCACGGCGGGATCGGCCCCGAAGCCGCGTTGCCAGAAGCCGTGGGAGAGCACGACCACGGGAGCATCGTCCGGCTCCACGCCTTCCGTCGGGGCAAAGGTGCGGCCCAGCGCGGCGTCGACCCCCAGCATCGCGAAGTAGTTCCCCGAGACGAGCAACGCCTGGCGGCGCTCGGTGCCGTCGCCCGTGCCGACGCCGACCGAGGTCGCCGCGACGGTGGAGAGCTCCCAGAAGACCCCGTTCTCGCGCTGGTAATCGCGGAAGAGCGGGTAGTTGAAGTCGAACTCCGGCGGGTTGTCGCCCCGGCCCGCACCGAGGACGGCCAGGCGCTCGGGCTGGGGCACCGGCAACGGGCGCACGAGCAACTGGTCCACGAGGCTGAAGATCGCCGTGTTGGCGCCGATGCCGAGGGCGAGGGTGAGCACGGCCACGACGGTGAAGCCGGGGCTTTTCAGCAGTTGGCGCAGGGCGAACTTGAGGTCGTTCATGGGGGAGAAGGGGGAAGTGTTCAGTGATCAGTCTTCAGTTCTCGGTGGTTTGGGATGTGTTTGGTTCATGAGCGACTGGCTTCACTGGCTACTGCTTTCTGAATACTGGTCACTGGTCACTGGTCACTGGTCACTGGTCACTGGTCACGGGTCATTCGCTCCGCAGCGCGACCATGGGATCGATCCGCGAAGAGCGCCATGCGGGCAGCCACGCGGCCAAAGCGGCGACAGCCAGCAGCAAGAAGGACACGGAAAGGAAGGTGACGGGATCGGTGGGACTGATGCCGAAAAGCAGGCTGCGCAACAGTCGGGTGGCGGCCCAGGCACCGACCAACCCAAGCCCGATCCCGGCGGCGGCGAGCCAAAGTCCTTGGCGCAGGATGAGCCATTGCACCGAACCGCGGTCGGCTCCGAGCGCCATGCGCAGACCGACCTCGCGGGTGCGCTGGGAGACGGCATGGGCGACGACGCCGAACAGTCCCGACACCGCGAGAACCAGCGCGACCAGTCCCAGCGCGCCGAGCAGCAGTCCCGAGACCCGGGAGGGGAACAGCGCGAGGGCTAGATGTCCTTCGAGCGTGGCCGCACCGGTCAGCACCAGCCGGGGATCCATGTCGCGGACGGCATTGCGCAGGGCGGCGAAGATCGGACCAGAGGGGCCGGCGGCGTGAACCACCAACGTAGCGGAGGCGTGGGACCCTTGAAGAAAGCAATCGTAGAAGGCGGGCAACGGTTCTTCGCCGAGCGTGCGATAGCTTCCGGTCGCCACGACGCCGACGATCTCCATCGCGTTTTCCGGACCGGGTTCGCCGGAGTAGAGACGCTGCCCGATGGGGTTTTCTCCCGGCCAGAAACGGCGGGCCGCGGCGTCGTTGATGATCGCGACGCGTTTTGATCCCGCGCGGTCGGTCGGGAGGAATTCGCGCCCCTGCAAGAGTGCGGTGCCGAGCGTGGCGAAGTAGCCGGGGCCCACGCTGAACTGCTCCATGAAGTGGCCCGGTTCTCCGGGGGGCGGTGTCCGGCCCTCGATCTGGAAGCGTCCATTGCTGCGCTCCGTTCCCAGCGGCAGATAGCGCGTCCATGCCACCCGTTCGACACCTGGCAACGCGGCCGCGCGCTCCAGCAGGCGGCCCTGGAAGTCGCGCATTTGCTCCGCGTTGGTGCCAGCCGCGCCGAGGGCGAGATCCACGGACAACCGGTCCTGGGCGATGAAGCCGGGATCGAAGGCGCGGGCGCGGTCGAAGCTTCGCAGGCAAAGCGCGGCGGAGACCAGCAGCACGAGGCACAGCGCCATCTGGCCGACGATCAGGCTCTGGGCAAAGCGCGAACGCCGGGCGGTCAGACCTGTGCCTTGCTTCTTCAACGCGTCGGCCAGATCCAGGCGGCTGCTGCGCAGCGCGGGCGCCGTGCCGAAGGCGAGCCTGGTCAGGATCGAAACGACTCCGGTGAAGGCCAGCACCCGGCCGTCGAGACCGATCTCGAAACGCAGCGGCAAGGTCGAGGGTAGCAGCCGCAACAGCAGTCCCGTCATCCAGGTCGAGAGCAGGAGCCCCGCCGCTCCCCCCAGCCCCGCGAGCAGGACGCTTTCGGTGAGCAGTTGTCGGACAAGGCGGGGACGGGAGGCACCAAGGGCGGAACGGACGGCCAATTCCGCGCGGCGGGCCGTGGCCCGGGCGAGTTGGAGGTTTGCGGCATTGGCGCACGCGATGAGCAGGACGAGCACGACCGCGCCCATGAGCACGGCGGAGAATCCCCGCACGTAGCCCCGTAGCGGGAGAGGCACCATCAACGACGGAAGCAACGCCGCGCCGTCCTTGAGGCGGTTGCCGCCGATCGATTCCTCGAATGCGCGCACCAGCGTCGAAAGCTCGGCCTCGGCTTGGGCCGTGGTTACGCCCGGTCCGAGCCGCGCCAAACCGACGAGCCAATGGGAGGAGGTGCTTTGCAGGCAGTCCGGTTCGTTCATCACAGTCGGACGCAGCACGGTGGGCAGCCAGAAGTCGGGCGCGACGCCGGCGAAGAGGCCGGTGAACACCTCCGGAGCCACGCCGACCACGGTCAGGGCGACGCCGTTGACCCTCAGCGTGCGGCCGATTGCCTGGGGATCGGCGGCGAGCGACTGCCGCCAGAAGCGATGGCTCACCACCAGCACCGGATCGCTGCCCGGCCGCTGGCCCTCGTCCGCGCGGAAGAAACGCCCCAAGGCGGGTCGCAGCCCAGCGAGGTCGAAGAAGTTTGCGGTGACGAAAACGCCCTGCGCCGGTTCGCCAAAGCCGTTGCGGTCCCAACGGATCTTCACGGGTTCGACCATGGCGCCGGCGATCGAGTCGCACGCGCGGCTGTTGGCCCTGAGATGTTCCAGGAAGGGATGGCTCCAGACCGCGTGGCGCTTCACGGCCGAGCCGGCGTCCGGCCGGAACCGCCAGATCTGCCACAGCGAATCCGCTTCGGCCACGGCGGGCGGGCGGAACAGCAGCGCGTTGACGAAGCCGAAGATCGTGGTGTTGGCCGCGATGCCCAGGGCGAGCGACAACACGGCCACGGCGGTGAAGCCGGGGGACTT
>CBFGQE010000109.1:0-8707 GCA_965650815.1 uncultured bacterium | reverse complement strand
TTTGGCCGCCTGCTGCTTCTTCCAGCCGATGCGCATGAGCACGTAGTAGAAGACGGGGGTGAGGAAGAGGCCGAGGACCGTCACACCGATCATGCCGGAGAACACGGCCACGCCCATCGCCTGGCGCATCTCGGCACCGGCGCCCTGGGCGATGACCAGCGGGAACACGCCGGCGATGAAGGCGATGGAGGTCATCAAGATCGGGCGGAGGCGCAGGCGGCAGGCTTCGATGGCCGCTTCGGCCGGAGACATGCCTTCGTCCTGCTTCGCCTTGGCGAACTCGACGATCAAGATCGCGTTCTTGCAGGCCAGACCGACGAGCACGATGAGGCCGATCTGGGTGAAGATGTTGTTGTCGCCCTTGCTCAGCCAGACGCCCGCGATGGCGAAGAGCAGGCAGAGCGGCACCACGAGGATGATGGCGAGCGGCAGGCGGAAGCTCTCGTATTGCGCCGCGAGCACGAGGAACACGAGCAGGATGCAGAGCGGATAGACATAGACCGCCGAATTGCCCGAGAGGATGCGCTGGTAGGTCAGGTCGGTCCACTCGAAGGCCATGCCCTTGGGCAGGGACTTGGCGGCGAGATCGGCCATGATGTTCTCGGCTTGGCCCGAGCTGAAGCCGGGCGCGGGATTGCCCATGATCTCGGCCGCGGGATAGCCGTTGTAGCGCATGGCGCGGTCGGGACCGTAGGACTCCGTCACCTTCACCAACGAACCGAGCGGCACCATTTCGCCCCGGCTGTTGCGGGTCTTGAGCCGGGTAATGTCCTCGGCGCTGTCGCGGAACGGCGCGTCCGCCTGGGCCACGACCTGGTAGGTGCGGCCAAAGAGGTTGAAGTCGTTCACGTAGAGCGAGCCGAGATAGACCTGCATGGTCTCGAAGAGATTCTGCAAAGGCACGCCCTGCGCCTTGGCCTTCTCGCGGTCGATCTCCGCGTCGAGCTGCGGGACGTTGACCGTGAACCCCGAGAACACGCCGGCCAATCCTGGCGTCTGGTAGCTCTGGCCCACGACGGCCTTGGTGTTCTGGTAGAGCGCGTCGTAGCCCAGACCGGCGCGGTCCTCGACGTAGAGCTTGAAGCCGCCGACCGTGCCCATGCCGTTGACCGCCGGGGGCATGACCGCGAGGACGAAGGCGTCCTGGATGACGGCGAACTCCTGGTTCAACCGAGCCGCGATGGCGGGACCGCTCAGCTCGGGCGAACGGCGTTTCTCGAAGGGTTCCAGTCCGACGAAGACGATGCCCGCGTTCGGCGACACGCTGAAGCCGCTGATGCTCAGACCGGGGAACGCGATGGAGTCCTGCACGCCCGGCACCTTCATGGCGATCTCCGTCATCTTCTCCAGCACATCGTCCGAGCGGTCGAGCGACGCGGCGTCGGGCAACTGGGCGAAGGCGACGAGGTATTGCTTGTCCTGCGTGGGCACGAAGCCCGTGGGAACCTTGGTGAAGCTCCAGCCGGTCAGGAAGACCAGGCCCGCGTAGAGCACGAGAGCGATGGTGCTCTTGCGCAGGATGCCCGCGACGCTCGCGCCATACTTGTTGCCGGACCATTCGAAGAACCGGTTGAACGGACGGAAGAACCAACCAAAGGCCTTGTCCATGAAACGGGAGATCCCGTCCTTGGGCTCATGGTGGCCTTTGAGCAGCACGGCGCAGAGCGCGGGCGAGAGCGTGAGGGAGTTGAAGGCCGAGATGACCGTGGAGATCGCGATGGTGATGGCGAACTGCTTGTAGAACTGGCCGGTCAACCCGCTGATGAAGGCCGTCGGCACGAAGACCGCGCACAGCACCAGCGCGATGGCGATGATCGGCCCCGTCACTTCCTCCATCGCCTTCTTCGTCGCCTCGAACGGCGACAAGCCGAGCGCGATGTTTCGCTCCACGTTTTCCACCACCACGATGGCGTCATCGACCACGATGCCGATGGCCAGCACGAGGCCGAAAAGCGTCAGGTTGTTGATGCTGAAACCGAGCGCCAGCATGACCGCGAAGGTGCCGACGAGCGACACGGGCACGGCGGCCAGCGGGATGATCGAGGCGCGCCAGGTCTGGAGGAAGAGGATGACGACGATCACGACCAGCACGATGGCCTCGAGCAGCGTCACGATGACGGCGTTGATCGACTTCTCGACGAAGACCGTCGGGTCGTAGGCCACGGTCCAAGCCACATCCTCGGGGAAGTTCTTGGCCAGCTCCGCCATCGCGTCACGGACGTTCTTGGAGAGTTCCAGAGCGTTCGCGCCGGGCGACTGGAAAATAGGAATGGCGACGGCCGACTTGTTGTTCAGCTGGGAACGGAGCGAATAGCCGGAAGCGCCGAGTTCCAGCCGGGCGATGTCCTTGAGCCGGGTGCGTTCGCCGTTGGGGCCGGTCTTGACGATGATGTTGCCGAACTCCTCGGTGTCGAGCAGACGGCCCTTGGCGTTGATCAGGAGTTCGGTCTCGACGCGGTTGGCGACGGGCTGCTGGCCCACGCCACCAGCGGCGACCTGCACGTTCTGCTCGCGGATGGCGCCGACAATGTCGCTGGCGGTCAGGCCACGGGAGGCGGCCTTGTCCGGGTCGAGCCAGACGCGCATGGCGTAGTCGCCCGAGCCGAAGAGCTGGACGGAACCGGCACCGGGGATGCGGGCCAGCACGTCCTTCACCTGGAGCGAAGCGTAGTTGCGCAGGTAGATCTCGTCGTAACGGCCGTTGGGCGACGTGAGATGGACGACCATCGTCAGGTCGGGCGACTGCTTCGTGGTGGTCACACCGAGTCGCCGGACTTCTTCGGGCAGCTTCGGCAACGCCTGGGCCACGCGGTTCTGCACCTGCACCTGGGCGTCATCGACGTCCGTGCCAAGCGCGAAGGTCACGGTCAGCGTCATGACGCCGTCGCTGGTGGCCTGGGAGAACATGTAGAGCGAGTTCTCGACGCCGTTGACCGCCTGTTCGAGCGGCGCGGCGACGGTCTCGGCGATGGTGCGGGGATTCGCGCCCGGGTAGGTGGCCATCACGACGATGGTCGGCGGCACCACCTCGGGGTATTCGCTGATGGGCAGCCGGAACATCGCGATCATTCCCACGAGGAACGTCACGATGGAGAGCACGCCGGCAAAGATCGGTCGGCGGATGAAGAAATGGGAAAAGTTCATGGGAGCGGCGTCGGTGGACGGAATCGCTGCGGACGGGATGGAGATGGGGATGGGGCTTCACGGCGACGCGCACGCCGCCGCGAAGCCCGCGGTGCTCACCGATTGGAGGCCTGGAGCTTGGGCGCTTCTTCGGGCGTTACGGTCATGCCGGGCGCCTGCACCCGCTGGATGCCGTTGACGATGATGCGTTCGCCGACGTTCAGGCCTTCCCGGATGATGCGCTTGCCGCCAACCACGGGCCCGATCTTCACGGCGCGGTAGGCGACGGTGTTGGAGGACGTGACCGACCAGACAAACTTCTGGCTCTGGTCGGTGCCGATGGCGTTGTCGCTGATCAACAGCGTCTTGGTCGGCTGGCCGGACGGGATGCGCACGCGGGTGAACAAACCGGGCACGAGCAATCCATCGCTGTTCGGGAACACGGTGCGGACGAGGATGCTGCCGGTGTTCGGGTTCAGCTCGTTGTCCACCGATTCGATGTGGCCCTTGCGCGGGAAATCCTTCTCGTCGGCCAAAGACATTTCCACGGCCACGCGGCCCTGTTCGTTGCGAGCGAGCTTGTTCTCCAGCGCGAGACGCTTGAAGCGCAGCACGGTGGCTTCATCGACGTCCGACATCACATAGACGGGATCGATGGAGACGACCGTCGTGAGCAGCGTGGTGGCGCCATCGACGCCGCTGACGTTGTTGCCCAAGGTGACCAGCGCACGGCTGACCTGGCCGTCGATGGGCGACTTCACCTCGCAGAACTCCAGCTCCAGCTTGGCGGAATCGCGCGCGGCCACGGCGGCGGCCATTACGGCTTTCGCGTCGGCCAGCTTCCAGGTGCGGGTGTCGGCCTCTTCGATGGAGATGGCCTTCGACTCCAGCAACCGCGCGGTGCGCCCGGCTTCGCGCTCGGCGTTCTCCAACTGGACCTTCGCTCGTTGAAGCTCGGCCTCGGCGCGGTTCAACGCCGCTTGGCGCGTGCGCGGATCGATGACGAAGAGCACGTCGCCCTGCTTCACCTTCTGGCCGGACTGGAAGCGGATCTCCTGGATGTAGCCGGAGACGCGCGGCCGGATTTCAACCCGCTCCACCGCTTCGGTGCGGCCGACCACTTCCTCGTATTCGACGATTTCGCGCTCCTCGACCGGCGCGACGGTCACGGTTGGCGGCGGCGGAGCGGCTTGGGCGGCGTCTCCGGCCTGGGATTTGCCACAGGCCACCAGGAACAACGGAGCCGCGCCCAGTGCGGCGAGGCCCAGCGAGCGGACAGATTTGGAAAAGTTCATGCTAAGGGATGTTTGGATAAAGTTTTGGAACGAACGCGGTCAGGCGGCGAAGGCGAGTTCGAAGCTCTCGTGGCGTAGCAGATCCTGCCGCGACCGCCAGTGCTTCAGCTCCGCGATCTTCTCCTCCGCCAAAAGCGGGAATACGAGGTGCGGATGATCCGTCTGCCAGGCGAGCGCTTCGGCCTCGTTCAAGGCGAGATGGACCAGGCGATCCTGGCCGGTGCGGGCCAAGGCGTGGGCGGCGACGATCTCATTGCGGATCTGCTGGATTCGGGCGTCGGCCGGTTTGTTTTCTTCCAGCCAGAGCACCGGGACGATCCTGGAGGGAGTGGCGTTTCTGTTCATGGATCTGTTCCCCGTTGGGGATGTAGTTGTCTGTTTAGTAAACTATGACGGCAAAAAAAATTAAGCGGCTGCGGCCAAGGCTTTGACCCCGAGAATCTGGAGACAGCCGGCATACATGGACCGGAGCACCTCCAGATCGTTCTGGATGCGGGCTTGGGTCATCATGCCCTCGGTGTAGGCGAAGAGCACTTGGGCAGTGGCCTTGGCGTCGCTTGCCCGGATCAGACCCGCTGCATGGGCGTCACGGACGGAAGTCTCCAGGTAGCAGCGCCAAAGGCAGAAAATCTCCTGGATCTTCTGGCCCAGCACCGTTTCTTGGGTGCAAACCTCGGCTCCCAAGGCAAACAGTGGGCACCCAAGGACTTTTCCAAATTGGGCGCGTTTCTGGGCCTGCTCTTCGATGATGTGTTCGCACATCCGCTGCAATCGCTCCAGCGGCGGAACCGCCGCCGAAAACATCGCGTCCCAGCGCGGACGTTCTTCCTCCACTTCCAGATCCAGCGAGGCGGCAGCCAAGTCGGCCTTGCCGTCGAAGAAATAGTAGAAGCTGCCTTTTTTGACGCCCGCCTTGTCGCAGATCTGGTCGATGGTCGTGCTGCCATACGAACCGGTCCAGATCAGTTCCCGGATCGCTTCGATCAAACGTTCTTTGGCATCACTCACGCGTCCCATAACTCAGATGTCGGCAGAATAGGCTTTTTGACTAAACGGTCAACTACACTTTTAGATAGAAATTGCCGAACCGTTTTTTTCCTCTAATTTTCCCCTCAAAGCCCGTGGGCCTCCAAGACTATGAAGCACTTAGTTCTTCTTCTCTCGATTACGACGCTTTTGACCGGATGCGCCACCTATCACACCAGCGAAAGCTCGGCCCTTGAAAAAATGTATTTGCCCAACGAGCTGGATGCCCGCACTGAACATTATCAGCAGGCCGGGTTGAGCTATTCAGAAGCCAGAAAGCGGGCCTACTCGGAAATCGACGACAAGGAGAAGGTCCGATTCATGAAGGAAGACGACTCGATACGGGCCAAGCAGATTCCCATCCAGGATGTCCAGCGGGCGATCAAGGATCTCCGCTGAACCGATTGGCCAGAACGGCCCCATTTCTTCAAGCATCCGCTGAGAGGCCGCATCGGGCCTTCTCGGAAAACGCGTCAAACAATGTGTTTTCCGCCGCCATCGTGACCTTCTCCGTCGAGATCGATGAGGATGTCGCGGGGTTTCGCGCCGTTGGCCGGGCCGATGATCCCCATGTCTTCCAGCTCGTCCATGATCCGCGCCGCGCGGCCGTAGCCGAGACCGAGGCGACGCTGGAGCAATGAGGTGCTGGCCTTCTGCTCTTCGCGGATGATCTGGATGCACTTCTCGATGAGTTCCTCGTCCTCTCCCCCGCCCTCGCCTTCCAGGTCGAAGTCGCGGGTCGGCTTGGAAAGCTGCTTGTGGATGTCGGCCTCGTAGCTGGGCTGGCCCTGCTTGGCGATGTGATCGACCACGCGCTGGAGTTCCTCGTCGGTGATGAGCACGCCTTGGATGCGGGTGAGCTTCGCCGAACCGGGCGGCAAATAGAGCATGTCGCCCTTGCCCAGCAGCTTGTCCGCGCCCATCTGGTCGAGAATGGTGCGGGAGTCCACCTTGCTGGCCACTTGGAACGCGATGCGCGCGGGGATGTTCGCCTTGATCACGCCGGTGATGACATCGACCGACGGACGCTGCGTGGCGACGATGCAATGGATGCCGGCGGCCCGGGCCATCTGGGTGATGCGCGCGATGGCCATTTCGACATCGGCCGGAGCCACAAGCATGAGGTCCGCCAGCTCGTCGATGATGACGACGATGTAGGACAACTTGTCCGGGATGACGATGTCCTCGTCGCGAGGGACGACGATCTCCTCGTCGAGCTGCACGGCGAACCCATCAGAGTTGATCTCCACCTTCTCCTTGTTCGCGGTGAGCGGGAGTTCGGGTTCCGCCGGTTTGGGCGGCGTCTTGGGCCGGTCGTTGAAGGACTTGATGTTGCGGACACCGACCTTGGCGAAGATCTGGTAGCGCTTCTCCATCTCATTCACCACCCAGCGCAGCGCGAGCACGACCTTCTTGGGATCGGTCACGACGGGCACAACGAGGTGCGGGAGCGCGTTGTATTGCTGCAGCTCGACGACCTTGGGATCGATCATCACAAAGCGCAGCTGGTCCGGCGCGAACCGGTAGAGCAACGACGCGATGATGGCGTTGATGCAGACGGATTTTCCCGAACCCGTGCTGCCGGCGACCAGCATGTGGGGCATGTCCGCCAAGTCGGCGATGATCGGATGGCCATACACGTCCTTGCCCAGCGCGATGGGCAGGCGGGCCTTGGAGCGCGTCCACTCCTCGGACTCCAGCAGATCGCGCATGATGACCTTGGTCTTCACCGCGTTGGCGACCTCGACGCCGACGGAGGACTTGCCGGGAACGGGCGCGAGGATGTTGATGCGCTCGGCCTTGAGCGCGGCGGCCATGTTGTTCGACAGGGCGGAAATCTTTTCCAGCTTCACGCCCGGCGCGGGATGCAGCTCGTAGCGCGTGATCGTCGGGCCGCGCGTGATGTCGCCGAGCGCGACCTCGATGCCGAACTGCGCGAGCGTCTGCTGCATCAAACGCGCGTTCGACAGCAGCGTCTCCTTGCTCTCGCCTGGAACGACGGTCGTGTCGGGCAGGTTGAGGAAATCGACGTTGGGCAGCTCGTAATCTCCGATCTTGGGCGTAGCGGCGACGGTGATGGGCTTGGGCTTGCGGGGCGGCAGCTTCGGCTTGGGCGCTTGGGCCGGAACATCGACGGCAGCCCGGGTGGCAGCTTCTCCGGCTTCCTTCTCGTCGAACATCGGTTCGGCCCGTTCACCCTCGTCTTCCCACGGCGGCGCATCCTCGGCGGAACGGCCGAGAATCTGGTCACGGCTGGCAGCGGCGCGGACCTCGCTGGCGGGAATGGTTTCGCCCTCCTCCAGTTCGGCGGCAGACACGACGGGTTCGGGCGCGGGCGAAGGTTTCTTCGGCTCGGCCTTCGCCGCCCGAGCCACCGGCACGCTGTGGTCACGGATGGTCGGCTCGGGCACGGGCTGGAGATCCGCGCCAAGACCCGACCGGGCCTCCTCCGGCGACGCCTCGGGCACGGGCTCGGCGTCCTTGGCCGTCTTGGGCTTGCGGACGGACTTCTGCATCTGCTTCTCCAAGTCCTTGGCCTGGCGTTCGAGATCGCGTTTGCGGCGCTCCAGCTCGCGTTCCTCTGCCGAGGCGTTGGGATCGATCTTTTCGCGATGGGTCAGCGAATAGATCCAGTCGCGCAGGCGGAAGTTCGTCAGATAGAGCAGGCTGATGGCGCAGATGGCGTCAAAGACGATGATCCCTCCGACCTTGCCCACGGTCATCAAAGCCCCGCGCTTCAGTTCGTTGCCGATCAAGCCGCCGGAGCTGGGCGCGCCGAGATGGGTCTTGAGCCTCTGGAGCATCGCCAGATCAATCTCGAAGAGGCTGAGGACGCCCATGATCGACGCCAGCAGCACGACCAGCCACGGCCAGCGACGGTGGATGCTGCTGAAGCGCTGGAAGAAGCAGCCCGCCGCGCCCACGAACAGGGCGAGGGGCACGAGATAGCCCACGACGCCAAAGACATTGAACATGAAGACCGCCAGGCTCGCGCCGATGGGGCCGACGAGGTTGTGCGGCGAGGAGTTCGGGCTGGAGAAACGGAAGCCGGAATCCCTCGGATCGTGCGACCCCACCGAAAAGAGCAGCAGCAACCCGAGCACGATCAGCACGATCCCGACGACTTCGTGTGTCTGGCGCTTCGGTTCCGGTTCCACTGCTGTCTTGTCTGCTCCGCGAGGCATGGGCGGAGCCTAAGAGGGGCGGGGGGTGGGTCAAAATGAAACTTCCGCCGAACAAGCCGCCGGGAGCGTCCGCGCAAC
>CBFGQE010000108.1:0-8712 GCA_965650815.1 uncultured bacterium | reverse complement strand
CCGCCGGAGATCTTCACCTTGGCGAGGAAGTTCGGGCCGCGTTCCAGCAAATGGACGCGCAGGCCGGGTCGGGCCGAGGCGGCGGCGATGGCTCCGAAGAACCCGGCCGCCCCGCCGCCGATCACGGCGATGTCGATGGAAGTGGAAGCTGTCACGTTGCGGGCGGATTAAGCCGGGGCAGGGGGAAAGTCCAAAGTTCAAAGTCCAAGGTTCAAGGTCATTGGTCCGTTGTCCGTTCCGGCATCCGGCATCCGGCATCCGGCATCCGGCATCCGGCATCCGGCATCCGGCATCAGTCTCGCCACCGGCCACCCTTTGGCTCGACGGCTGCTTTCCAAGGAGTTGCCCGTCTATGAAGCGATTCAAATTCACCCTCGAAGCCCTGCACACCGTCCGGAAACGGCAGGAGCAGGAAGCCATGGAATCCTACGCCAAAGCCTTGCTGGAGAAGGAACAGGCGTTGGATCGGCTGGGGGAATTGCGGCGCGAGTTCGACCAGGTGGCCGACGAAACCCGCCGGGAAATGTCTGCCGGGTGCCCGGCAGATCGGTTGCGGCAGCGGCAAGTTTTTCACGAAGCCCTCCGGCAATCCATCCGACGACAGGAACAGGCCGTGGCCCAGGCGGAGATGGCTCTCCAGCAGGCCATGCAAGCCTTGGTCCACGCCAAACAGCAGCGCGAGGCCGTGGACAAGGCCCATGATCGCCAACGTGCGACCTATGACCGGGATGCGGCCAAGGAAGAGGCCGCGCTGCTGGACGAGCTGGCACGCCGTCAGCTTGGTCCAGACCTTCACGGCCAGTTCGCCTGATCTCCTATGAAACTCTTGTCCTCCAGTTGGATGGTGATGTTGCTCGGCACCTTGCTCTATCTGGGCACGACAGCGGCGGTGCTTCTCCAGCACAAGGCGGCGTTCAAGGCCCCGCCCAAGGTGGTCGATGTGACGACGAACCGTCCTCCGGCCAATGTGCGCGGTCCGTCCTGGGAATTCTTCAATCCCGACCTCGAAGACATGGTCAAGGAGCTGAAGGAACGGAAGGAAGCCCTCGATTCCCGCGAGAAGGAACTGAACCTCTATGCCGCCCGCCTGAAGTCCGAAAAGGAGGAGATCTCGCAAATCACCCGGCAAGTGGAGGAGATGCGGAAAAGTCTGGATGAGAGCGTCATCCGCATCCGCGAAGACGAGCAGGCCAATCTCAAGAAGCTGGCCAAGAACTACGCCCAGATGCAGGACGAAGCCATTCCCGTGATGGCCGCCCTGGACGACATCACGCTGGTGAAGGTGCTCATGTTCATGAAGGACGCGGAGTCCGCCCCGATTCTCACGCAGTTGGCCAAGATCGACGCCAAGCGCATCGCGCTGGTCTCGGAACGGCTGCGTCTGGCCCAAATCGCCAAAGCCCAGAACAAATGACCGCCGCCGCCTTGCTGTTCGACCCGGCCGCCGCTCCGACTCCCGCTTCCTCACCCGCTTTGCCCCGCTCGGATGCTCCCGTGGGTGATTTTGCGGGCATGATGGAAGGCCGTCTTTCGTCCCGTTCCCAACCGGGGCAGGGGACCGAAGTCGCCACGGAAGTTCCTCCAGCCGAGGACATGGACTTGGAACCCGATCTGGTCCTGTGCCATCGGCCCAGCCTCCTGACCACGCCTTTCACCCCGACTGCGGTTCCGCCAGGAACGGTCTCTGAAACCGAGACCGAATTGGTTTCGTTTCCGTTAATGGAAGTGGCGGTGGAAACGGTTCCCCCCGTGCCCGAAGGCGTCCAAGCGGAGCTGATCGCCGGATGCTGGGTTTGGCCGGTGCCGGTGCCGACCGAGACCCTGTCTGAAGGGGCTGTTGGGGAAGCTTTGCCGGGCAAGTCCGCGCCCAAGGGCGGGAACGCTCCGGCTGCCTTGCCCGTGGCAACCACGATGGGGCAAAACGCGGCTACGGTCGAAACGCCGGTGTCGGCCGAAAAGGTTGCGACCCCAGCGACTCCTTTGCCGACAGCGACTTCCGCCGTGGTCTTGGACCCCGCCCAATGGCAGGCCGTAGCCACGGCAACTCCCCAGCTTCAGGGAACGGCCGAACGGGCATTGCCGGGTGCGAAACCGGGCGAGCCTGCTTCCCAGCCGATGGCTTCCAAGGAATTGGTCGCCGCCGTGGCGTCCGTTCTGGAGCAGGCAGTGGAAGGGCGGACGGATGGCCACCCGGGCGATCCCGGACCCGGCAATCCTTCCCCCCAAGGGCAAGAACTGCCGGATCGAAAGGGCCTGAACGGACCAGTGGAAGCCAAGTTCGAGGCCAAAACCGCGCTTTTTTCCGGAAAACCCGAGGTTTCCACCTCTGGCATATCCACTGCTCGGGAACTGAATCGGATGAACACCGCCACGCTACCGGTCGAAACTGCCGAGCCCAAGGGACAACCCGTTTCCGCCATCCTCCCCCCGTCCGCACCCGTGCGTGCCGTGCCGGAGCTGGCCGATCTGGCCGCCCAATGGCACCCGAGCGGTCTGCCGGCGGCGTTTGTCGCCATTTCCCAGGCGCAGGATGTCGGTCCGGTCCAGAGCGCGGATCAGGTGCGGCAGATCGAACGGATCGAAGCCACCGAGAGGCTCAAGGCTGTCGTCAGCCACGAAGTGCAGGTGCTGAAGTCCGCCGGGGCCGGGTCCCTCGCCGTCATGCTCCGGCCCAACGCCGACACCGAGCTGTTCGTCCAGTTGACCCGGCAGGGCGACCGGATCGAGGCGTTCGTGCGGGTGGAGAAGGGCGATTCGGCGGAGTTCCGCCAGGGTTGGGAACGGCTCCAGGCGAGCCTGGCCACGCAGCAGGTGAAGCTCCTGCCGTTGCAGTCCTCGGACTTCCAGCAACAGCCCCAGCGCCAGTCGGCGCAGCACGAGGGGCATGATTTCAACGAACCGCGCGGCGGGTTCCGGGACGAACCGGGCTTTGGCCGCGAACAGCGCGGAGATCGCGGGACGCGCGAGGAACGGAGTCCGTTTTCCATCGAGACCCACGACCGGAAACCCAGCCGGTCGATCCACCCCCGCCGCGCCGTCGCGGGGAATGGAAGGACGCTCGAAACCTGGGCCTGAGACACCGCACCTCCCGTTCATGAGCACCACCATCAGTCCGACCACGAGCGCCGCCGACATCGAGCGGCTCAACGACCGGCTCTTCGCCAACACGCGCAAACCCTCGGACACCCTCGACCAAAACTCGTTCCTCCAGCTCCTGGTCACGCAGCTCCAGAACCAGGACCCGAGCGCGCCGATGTCGAACAACGACTTCGCGCAGCAGGTGACGAGCTTCAGCTCCCTCCAGGCGAACCAGAGCATGCAGACGGACATGGCCTGGCTCCGGTCCAGCGCGCTGATCGGCACCGAGGTGGACGCGATGCCGTCCAACAGCACCAACCAGAAGGATCTCGTGACGGGCGTCGTCACCAGCGTGACCCTGGTCGATGGCGTGCCCCAGATCATCCTCGATGGCGATCCGGACAAGACCTTCAAGATGTCCCAGGTGCAGAACGTCAGCATCGCCCGTCCCGAACCCCAACCGTCCTACTGATCATTCTATGCTTCGTTCCCTCACTTCGGCCGTCAGCGGCCTCCAGAGCTTCCAGGGCCAGATGGACGTCATCGGCAACAACATCGCCAACGTCAACACCACCGGCTACAAGGGCGCGCGCACGGAGTTCGCCGACGCCTTCAGCCAGACCATGCGCGGCTCCTCCCCCGCCACGACCACCAGCTCGGGCCTGACCTCCATCCAGATCGGCTCCGGCGTCAGCACCAGCGCCATCCAGACCCTCTACACCCAGGGCGCGCTCAGCCGCACCGGCGTGAACACGGACATGGCCATCGCCGGCGAGGGCTTCTTCCTCGTGAAGGACGTGGCCAGCGGCACGACCTACGCCACCCGCGACGGCACGTTCCACCTCGACGCCAACGGCTACCTCGTCACCTCCGGCGGCCTCCGCGTCCAGGGCAACGACATCTCCCAGGGCGTCACCACCTTCGGCGACATCAAGATCGACTCCGACGGTTCGATGGACGCCAACAACCAGCCGCTCGACGTCCTCGGCTGGACGGTGGACACGAGCGGCGACATCAACGTCACCCTCTCCGACGGCACCACCAGCATCACCCGCGGCACCATCCTGCTGCAGAACTTCGCCAACCCCCAGGCGCTGATGAA
This sequence comes from uncultured bacterium, assembly GCA_965650815.1. Taxonomy (GTDB): domain Bacteria; phylum Verrucomicrobiota; class Verrucomicrobiia; order Limisphaerales; family CANJSG01; genus CANJSG01. The sequence goes on along the minus strand of CBFGQE010000108.1, from coordinate 4,532 downwards.
GGAGGGCAACAACCTCTACACCGGCCTGGCCAACGCGAACCCCCTGAGCGATCCCACCCGTCCCGGCACCGAAGGCATCGGCACCGTCGTCGCCGGCGCGCTGGAACTCTCCAACGTGGACCTCGCCAAGGAGTTCTCCGACCTGATCATCACGCAGCGCGCCTTCCAGGCCACTTCGCGCATCATCACCACCAGCGACGAGATCCTGCAGGAACTCGTCAACCTGAAGCGCTAATCCTCCAACCGCCCCCGACGACCATGTCCGACCACAAGGAAGAAGCCAAAGCCGCCGCGCCGGCCGTCGCCGCCGCCGGTGGCGGCATGAAGGCCATGCTCCCCCTCATCATCACCGCCGCGCTCATGCCCGTGCTGGCCTACGCCATGACCGCCTTCGTGCTGGTGCCCCAGCTAAAGTCGGCCGTGGGCGCCACCGCCGCTCCCGCCGGGGAAGAGGCCCATGCCGAGGATGGCTCCCACGGCGGAGGCCACGGCAAGGCGGAGGAAGGCGGCCACGGAGCCGCAGCGGGTGGCCACGGCGCGCCGTCCGGCGGCCATGGAGCCGCCGCCCCGGTTTCCAAGGGCGCCCCCAAGTTCACCCTCCCCAAGCTCGTCGTGAACCTCGCCGGCACCTCCGGCACCCGATACCTCATGGCCAGCCTCACGCTCGTCGGCGAAAAGAAGAACTTCGTGGACGTGCTCGAGGAGAACAAGGACCAGATCCTCGACGTCACCACCGGCGCGCTCAACTCCAAGACCATCCCCGACCTGGAGAAGCCCGGCGCCCGCAACCAGATCCGCTCGGAGCTGATCACCGTCATCAACAACGCCCTCGGCGGCGACGTGGTGAAGGAGATCTACATCACCGAGATGGCCATCCAGTAAGCTCCAGGACTTCCACCCCACCCCAGCCATGGACCCGGCCAACGACACCCAGGAACAGTCCGAAGTTCTTTCACAGAGCGAGGTCGAACGGCTGCTCGCGGAGGTTTCGCAGAACGACCACAGCGTCGTCGTCCACCAGGGCGGGGAACAGAAGAGCCGCCTCTCCAAGGAGACGATCCAGCCCTACGACTTCCGCAACCCGGTCTTCCTCTCCCAGGCCGACCTCCGGAAGCTCCGCCTCCACCACGAGGAGTTCATCAAGAACCTCGCCTCCCGGCTCTCCATGTATCTGCGGCTCGAAATGGGCCTGCAGATGTCGAAGCTCCACACGATCCCCTTCGAGAAGTTCACCGAGGGCCTGAACAATCCCGGCTACATCAGCGTGTTCAAGATCGAGCCCCTGCGCGGGCTCTGCATCCTCGAGCTCCATCCCCGGCTCGGCCTCACCATGGTGGACCGGATGATGGGCGGCCCCGCCCACTCCATCAACCACGAGCACGACCTCTCCGACATCGAGCACGCGCTGCTCGAACAGGTCGTCGGCCTCATCATGGCCGAATGGTGCGGCTCCTGGGCCGAGTTCCAGGAGCTCCGCCCCAAGATGATCGGCACGGAGAACAACGGCCGTTTCCTCCAGACCGCCCCGCACGACACGATCTTCCTCGCGATGACGCTGGAAGCGCGCGTCGGCGACTGCATGGAGCAGATGCAGATCGGCGTCCCCTTCCACACCATCGAGCCCCTCATCCGCCGCCTCAGCCACAACATCGACGCCCACGTGGACAACGGCCCGACCAACGCGCGTCCGGCCTGGAACCACGCCTTCGACGACGTGCCCGTGCCCGTCACCGCCGAATGGCAGGGCCTGGAGCTGACCGCCGGTGCCATCGCCTGTCTCCGCGAGGGCGACGTGCTCAAGCTCGACCCCGCGATGGCCCAGGAGGTGAAGATCCGCCTCTCCCAGATCACCAAGTTCAACGGCAGCCTCGGCACCCGCGACGGGCGCTGGGCCGTCCAGATCGGCAACGTCCTCAAGAATCACTGACAGTCATGGATGCTACCTCCCCCAACCTCGACGTGCTCATGGAAGTCCCGGTCAAAGTGACCGTGGAACTCGGCTCCTGCATGATGCCCATGAAGGACGTCCTCCAGCTCGGCTCCGGCTCCGTCGTCCAGCTCGACAAGGTGGCCGACGCCCCGGTCGATCTCTACGTGAACCAGCGCCGCATCGCCATCGGCGAGGTCGTCGTCGTCGAGGACCAGTTCGGCATCAAGATCACCAAGATCCTCGGTTCCTCCGAGTGATCCCCTCCATGCCTGCCCGCCTCAAATCTTCCCTGGCCCTCGCCGCCGTCGTTCTTGGCGCGTGCGCCGCTTCCGCCGCCGAGACCAACGCCCTGATCTACGGGGCCGCCCCCACGCCGCCCGCCGTCGCGCCCGACATGAACGTCGGCGAGTCGCTGGCCCGCGTCTTCGGCGCGCTCGTCGTCGTCATGGCGCTCTTCTTCGGAGCCGTCTGGTTCTACCGGAACTGGCAGGGCGTGCTGGCCCGCAAACATGGCGGGATGCGCCTGAACGTGATGGAGGTCCGCTCCCTCGGGAACAAGCAGTCGCTCGTCGTCGTCGGCTACGGCGCCCAGCGGATGCTGGTCGGCGCCAGCCCGGCCGGCATCAACATGCTGACCCATCTCCCGGCCGACGAAACCGCTCCGGCCGCCGAATCCACCGGCCAGGAAACCTCCCCCTCCAAACCGCCCCGCTTCATGGAAGCCCTCCAGCAGGTGCTCAACAACCGGAGGGGATCGTGAACCTCCGCTCCGGCCTTCGTTGGTTCGCGCTGCTGTTCGCGCTCTTCGCCTTCACCGCCGGCCCCGTGCTGGCCCAGGCCCCCGCTCCGGCCCCGGCCGGCGGCGTGCAGGCGCCCTTCGGCATCAACGTGTCGATGAACAACGACGCCACGCAGGACGTCGATTCCGCGCTCAAGGTCATCGTCATCATGACGCTGCTGACGCTGGCCCCGTCCATCGTCCTGCTGATGACCTCGTTCACCCGCACGGTCATCGTCCTTTCCTTCGTCCGCACCGCGCTCTCGCTCCAGGGCGCGCCGTCGAACCAGATCATCGTCGGCCTCTCGCTCTTCCTCACCTTCTTCATCATGGCTCCCACCTGGGAGAAGATCGACGCCGAGGCGCTCACGCCCTATCGCGCCAAGGAGATCAGCAGCCAGGAGGCGCTGAAGCGGGCCACCGTCCCGATCAAGACCTTCATGCTGAAGCAGGCCCGTCCCAAGGACGTCGAGCTGTTCATCGAGCTGGCCAAGCTCGGCCCCACCACGCTGGAGGAGCTCCCCCTCAAGGTGGTCATCCCCGCCTTCATCATGAGCGAGCTGCGCACGGCCTTCCAAATGGGCTTCCTGCTCTTCCTGCCCTTCATCCTGATCGACCTCGTCGTCGCCACCGTGCTGATGAGCATGGGCATGATGATGATGCCGCCCATGACCATTTCCCTCCCGTTGAAGATCCTGCTCTTCGTCCTCGTGGACGGCTGGAACCTGCTCGTGAAGTCCATCGTGATGAGCTTCGGAGGATGACGCCGCCATGACCCCTGAATTCGCCATCGAACTGATCAAGAACATGGTCCTCCTGGCCGTCACCCTGGCCGCGCCGCTGCTGCTCGCCGGCATGTTGGTCGGCCTCATGGTCAGCCTCTTCCAGGCCGTCACCTCGATCCAGGAACAGACCCTCACCTTCGTCCCCAAGGCCCTGGCCGTGATCGCCGTCCTCATCGTCTCGCTGCCCTGGATGCTCCGGAAGATCTCCGAGTTCGCCATCCAGCTCATCCAGAAGATGCCGGACATGGTGAAGTAGCCTCCCGGCACGATGGACCCGGAACTGTTCAACTGGACGATGGCGTTCCTCCGCGCGAGCTCGATGCTCGTCGTCTTCCCGGTCTTCTCCGCCACCAGCGTCCCCGTCCGCATCCGCATCGCCTCCGCCGCCTTCCTCGCGTGGTTCGTCAGCCCCGATCTCGGAGGGCCCACGCCCGGCAGCCGCGACTTCCTCGGATTGGTCGGCACGATGGCCGTCGAAGTCGGCGTCGGACTGGCGCTCGGGTTCAGCGCCCGGCTGCTCTTCTACGCGCTCGACACCGTCGGCGCGATCATCACCTCCGAGATGGGCCTCGCGCTCAACGCGACCGTGAACCCGATGAGTTCCGGCCAGGGCACCACCGTCGGCACGCTGCTGAACTACGTCGCCGCCGTCATCTGGCTCTCGCTGAACCTCCACCACTGGCTGCTCCTCGGTTTCCGCCGCGCCTACGAGCTCGTGCCGATCGGCGCGGTCGGCCTCGGGCAATGGACCGTGCAGGAGATGATCGAGCGCACCAGCGGCACCTTTGTCATGGCCATGCAGATGACCGCGCCGATCCTCGCCGTGTCGTTCATCGTCTCGCTCATCTTCTCCATCCTGGCCCGGGCCGTGCCGCAGATGAACGTCTTCACCGAGAGCATGAGCATCCGCGCGCTGAGCATCCTCGCCACCTTCGGCCTGACGCTCCACATCGGCGCGCAGCACCTCGTCAACTACCTCAACCGGCTGCCCGAGGACTTCCTCCGCCTCGCCGCGATGATGGCCCGCTGAGGGTAGGGC
>CBFGQE010000107.1:0-8736 GCA_965650815.1 uncultured bacterium | reverse complement strand
GCGGATTGGAGCCGCCTTCCTGCTTGTTGTGTCCCGTCGGACTTTCTCCTTAGTCTCCGCGCCGATGAACATCTTTGTCACGGGCGGCGCGGGTTACATCGGGTCGGTTTTCGTCGAGGAAGCGCTCAACGCGGGGCACACGGTCACGGTCTATGACAACCTGACCGAGGGCCACCGCGCGGCGGTCGATCCCCGGGCGACCTTCGTCTTCGGCGACTTCAACGACCGGGCCGACATCTTCGGCGCGGTCCAGTCGGCGAAGCCCGAGGCGGTCATCCATTTTGCGGCCAACGCGCTCGTCGGCGAGTCGATGACCACGCCGTCGAAGTATTTCCGAAACAACGTCACTGGCGGGCTCAACCTGCTGGACGCCGCCCGCGAGAACGGCGTGAAGAAGTTCGTCTTCAGTTCCACCTGCGCCACCTACGGCACGCCCGACCGCGTGCCCATCGACGAGCTCACCACCCAGAGCCCGGTCAATCCCTACGGCGAGTCCAAGCTGATGTTCGAGAAGATCCTCAAGTGGTATCACCAGATCCACGGGCTGGAGTTCGTCGGCTTCCGCTACTTCAACGCCGCCGGCGCGAGCGAGCGTTTCGGCGAGGCCCACCGCGTCGAGACCCACATCATCCCGAACGTGCTGCGCGTCGCCCTCGGCCAGGCCACGGAGTGCCAGATCTTCGGCACCGACTATCCGACGCCCGACGGCACCTGCATCCGTGACTACATCCACATCGTCGATCTGGCCCAGGCCCATCTGCTCGCGCTCCAGCCGGGCAAGTGCGGCTTCTACAATCTCGGCAACGGCGACGGCTACAGCGTCCGCGAAGTCATCCAGACCTGCGAGAAGGTCTCCGGCAAACCGATCAAGGCCGTGGAGAAGGACCGTCGTCCCGGCGATCCGCCGCGCCTCGTTGCCGCCGCGAACAAGGCGATCCACGAACTGGGCTGGAAGCCGAAGTATCCCAAGCTGGAGGACATCGTCCGCACGGCGTGGAACTGGCATGTGAAGCATCCGAAGGGGTATGGGGAGTGAGTCGCGGAAGTTCAGCGCCGGAGGCGCGGTAGAACTTAGCCCCGGGCGTGAGCCCGGGGTTGGAGGCTCCAAGCTCACGAGCCCTGAAAGGGCGACAGAAAATCCTTCGATTGAAGGTCCCAACCTTCTGCCGCCCCTCCGGGGCTTGGTTCCTCTCTCGCCTACTACCCCACAGCTCACGCTGTGGGCTAAAGTCTACCGCTGCTCCGCAGCTGAAATTCCGACAGCGCATCTGCTGGGACTCCGTTGCACAGGGCATGATATGTGTGGGTGAACTCTGGGGCTGGCCGTTTCAGTTCCGTTCCTCGGGTGCGGGTTGGACAAAGATGTGAATAGCCGCCGCTTGCCTCGGGTCGGCTCATCCGTAGCTTTCCGCCAGTTCCAATGACCATGTCGCGACTCCAGCATTCCCTCACGGCCGGGCTCCTGTTGCTTTCGTCGGCCGCCGCGTTCGCCCAGAGCGGCGACAAGGCCGGCGAAAAGCAGGAGAGCCGCGTGCCCGCCGAATTGATCCCGCCCGCGCCGGTGCTGTCGCCGGAGGATTCGCTCAAGACCTTCGTGCTGGAGCCCGGGTTCCGCATCGAACTCGTCGCCGCCGAGCCGTTGGTGCAGTCGCCCGTGGCCCTACAGTTCGACGGCAACGGCCGCCTCTGGGTGGTGGAGATGGTCGGCTACATGCCGAATCCCGACGGCACGGGCGAAACGGAGCCGAGCGGCAACATCGTCGTGCTGGAGGACACGGATGGCGACGGCCGGATGGATAAACGCCGCGTCTTCGCCGACAAGCTGGTCATGCCCCGCGCGTTGTCGCTGATGCACGGCGGCGTGCTGGTGGCGGAGCCGCCCAAGCTGTGGTTCTACCCGATCAACGGCGACCTCACCGCCGGTCCGCGCGAGGAGGTGGCCGGGGACTACGCGGAGCAGAACGATCCCAAGCGCGGCGCGCAGTCGAATCCCGAGCACGCGTCCAACGGCCTGATGTGGGCGCTCGACAACTGGATCTACAGCGCGAACCACACGACGCGCTTCCGCAACGTGGACGGCACATGGAAGCGCGAGAGCACGATCTTTCGCGGCCAATGGGGCATCTCCCAGGACGACCACGGCCGGCTGGTTTACAACTCGAACAGCGACCAGTTCCGCATCGACCTCGTGCCTTCCGCCTACTTCGCGCGGAACCCGAACCTCCGCTCGCCCGTCGGCCTCAACGCCAAGCCCATCGACGACCAGCGCACCTATCCCATCCGCGTGAATCCCGGCGTGAACCGGGGCTACCAGCCGGGCACGCTGCGCGACGACGGCAAGCTGCGCGTCTTCACCGCCGCGTCCGGTCCGGTGATCTATCGCGGCGACAATTTCCCCGCCGAATACCGGGGCAACGCCTTCGTGCCCGAGCCTTCGGGCAACCTGATCAAGCGGAACATCCTCTCCGACGAGAACGGCGTGCTGACCGGCAAGCAGGCCTGGAGCGACAAGGAATTCCTCGCCTCCACCGAGGAGCGGTTCCGCCCGGTGAACCTCTACAACGGGCCCGACGGGGCGCTCTACATCGTGGACATGCACCGGGGCCTCATCCAGCACCGCATCTACCTCACCAGCTACCTGCGCGCGCAGACCGAGTCGCGCAATCTCCAAGCCCCGGTGGACATGGGCCGCATCTACCGCGTGGTGCACGAGGGCAAGAAGCCGGGTCCGTTGCCGAAGCTGGAAACGGCCTCGGTGAAGGAACGGATCGAAGCGCTCTCGCATCCCAACGGCTGGTGGCGCGACACCGCGCAGCGGCTGCTCGTCACGAGCCAGGACGAGGATCTCGGACCGCAGTTGGCCAAGGTCGCCACCAGCGGAGCTTCCGCTCTGGGCCGGCTGCACGCGCTCTGGACGCTGGAAGGCTTGAACCAGCTCGACACCGAGACGGTGCTCGCGGCCTTGGACGACAAGGACGCCAAGGTCCGCGCGGCGGCGATCCGGTTGAGCGAGGTGCAGATGCGCCTGGGCCAGACGGCGACCTTCCTGCCCAAGCTTTCCGCGCTGGCCCGGGATACGCACGGCGACGTCCAGCTCCAGCTCGCGTTGACCCTGGGAATGCTCCACGAACCCGCGGCGCTCGAAGCCATGCGCGTCATCGCGCGGCAATCCGGCGCGAATCCCGTGGTGCGCGACGCGCTGCTCTCCGGGCTGTGGAAGCGCGAAGGCGAGTTCCTGGAGCGGATGTTGGCCGAGAATTCTCCGGCCACGCGCAAGGCCGTCTCCGAAGTGGTCGCCGGGTTGGCCCGCTGCATCATGGTCGAGGCCAAGGCTCCCACGGTCGGCAAGATGTTCGATCTGCTGGCCAAGGCCGAGGACTGGCAGCAGGACGCGGCCCTGGCGGCGCTGGCCGATCTGGCGGCGAAGAGCCGGTCGCCCAAGCGCGTGATGTTTCCCGAGGAGCCGGCGGCGTTTCGCGGATTCGAGGCCTCGTCGCGCGACCAGGTGAAGGCTCACGCGGCCAAGATCGCCGGACTGATCACTTGGCCCGGCCAGCCGGGTTATGTGCCGCCTCCGGTCGTGCCGCCGTTGACCGTGGCGGAGAAGGCGCAGTTCGAGGAGGGCAAGGGGCTCTATCTCTCCACCTGCGGCACCTGCCACCAGTTGAACGGGCTGGGCCTCGACGGCTTGGCCCCGCCCTTGGCGGAGTCCGAGTGGGTCAACGGTCCGGCTGAACGCCTCATCCGCATCGTCCTGCACGGGGTCCGCGGGCCCATCGAGGTCATCGGCCGGCGCTACGACATGGAGATGCCGGGCCTCGGGGCGATGGACGATGCGCAGCTCGCCGCGATGATCACCTACGTGCGCCGCGAGTGGGACAACACCGGCAGCCCCGTGACCGCCGAAGACGTGGCCAAGGTCCGCAAGGCCACCGCCGACCGCCAGGAAGCCTGGACGGCGGCCGAACTGCTGAAGGCGAACTGATCCGTCGGAAGGCGTCGGCCGCTCGGCCGACGCCCTTGCCGTCGCCGGACGGGAATCAACGGGTTTTACGGGCGGAGTCGGGCAGGGGAGCGGAAGGGTCCACCAAGCCATTGCGTCCGGGGGCGGCGGTGGTGCGACGCGCGGCCAAGGGCAAGCGGCTGCGTTCGGCGGCGGCCCGGGCGGCGGCGCGACCGCGCAGGGGACGGTGGACCTGCTTCGCGTAGGAGTGGAGCAGCGTTTCGGCGGGAAGGCCGGAGACGTCGAGGCCGCCGCGGGTCAGTTTCCAGTGGTCCTCGACGATGCAAGCCTGCTGTTCCGGGGTGAAGCGGGCCAGGTCGCCGCCGTTCCGCTCGAGATCGGCCGCCGAATAGGCGCGGGCCGTGCGCAACTGGGCGCAGGTGAGGTGGAACTGGTAGATCGGCCCGGTCTGCATGCCCTGCCAGACGTGGACCAGCTCGTGGATCAGGGTGGAGAAATACGCGTCGTCGGCCCGCACCAGGTCCGGCTGGGGGAAGTTCAGCAGATACATCGTGGTGAAGGGCGCGCGCGAATTGAGCCACTGGACGACATCGGTCGGGATCTGGCCGGTGGCCAGCTTCACGCGGGCGAGGTCGATGGAGGAGCCGAAGACCGCCTCGGCCTCCTGGCGTTCGCGTTCGTTCAGCCCGCGGATTCCGCCCCAGATCTCGAAGAGCGTGGAGACGGCGAGGAAGAGCGCGGCGGGACCGGTCTCGGCGGCGGCCTTGAGCAGGTCCAGCGGCGTGCGGCCGAGCGAGAGCAGGCCCTCGAAGAGCGTCTTGCGGAAGCCTTCCATCACGTCGGTCAGGATCGACCGCACGACATCGGTCAGGCGGACGCCGATCTGGAGCAGTCCTTCGAGCGTGCCGGTGACCGCGTCCTGCAAGCCGGTGGCGACCGCCATCAGGATCTCGCCGACGGGGATGCCCGCGCCGACCATGGCGCGGAGCACGGAGTGGAAGCCGAGCTTGGTCAGCTTCTGGCTCTCCTTGAGCAGGGAAGCGAGCGGCTGGCCGCTGCGCAGCAGGGCCGAGAGCAGCACGCGCCCGGACTCCTGCGGCTGGCGGATGAGGAATTCGAGGATCTCCGAGGTCTTGCGCCCCGCCGCGATCAGGGCCGCGACCACTTCGCGCACGACGCTGGCGGACTCGCTGGCCACGGCGGAGAGGATCTCCTGGGGCTTGGTGCCGACCCGGAGAAGCGCCTGGACGGTGCCGCGCGCGAGGTCGGGCGTCATGTTGGCCACGGCGGCGAGCATGTCGCGGAGCGAGCGGCCGGCATCGAGCACGCCCTGGACGACGGCTTCGAGGACCGCGCCGGGCTGGGCCGCGGCCGAGGCCAGCACGGCCCCTGCGGTCTGGCCGATCTCGGAAAGGTGCTGCGCGACGAGCCGAGCGGCGGCGGGGCTTTGGCGCGCGGCCATCGCGACCATTTCGGAAAGGCGCTTGCCCAGATCGATCAATGCCTGGAGCACGCTCTTGATGGTCTCGCCCGGCTGCGTCACGGCCCAGGCCACCACGTCCTCGATGTCGTGTCCGGCATCCAGCGCGCCGTGGACGAACTTCTTCAGGACCAGGGAACCGTGCTCCGCCGCCTGAGCCAGCACCTGCGTCAACGGCCGCCCGGCCTTCTGGAGAATGGCGATGAAGTCCGCGACCTCGTTCACCGCGCGGTTGGCGATGTCGTTGATGACCGCCGCCCAAAGATCGGCCGAATGCTCCACCGCGTCCGCGAGGGTCCTGGCCGACGCGCCGATCTTGGAGCCTCCGTCCTCGATCCATCCGGCGACTTCGCCGACGAGCCCCTTGGACTTCTTCGGGCTGGCGGAACGGCCCCGGCTCTTCTTGGGCCGACCGGCGGCGGAGTTTTCGCGGACGGCTTTGCCCGCCAGGCGGAACCATTCCGCAAGCCCCGAGGGCGACAGTTCGGCGGCCTGATAATCGGCGGCGAAGAGCCTGGCCTTGGCCGGGGTCATGGCCGCGAGGTGATGGGCGAAAAGCAGCTCCGTGCCGGAAGTCTTGTAGGCGTCCAGCACCGCGCGGCGCAGGGCGGTCTGCTTGGGCGTCAGCTCGGTGGCCCAGGCGATCAGCCTGGGCGAAACGGCGATGGTTTTCTCCAGCGACGCTCCTCCGCCCATGAGACCGGCGGCGAAGGCCGCGACGGCTTCGGGCGACTGCTTGAGGGCGCCGTTCAGCGCCGGAAGCACGTGGGCTTCGCCGAATCCGCCCTTGCGCCACGAGGCGGCTGCGGCGGCCGGGGATGAAAAATCCAGCTTCTTGATGTCGAACTTCGCGGCAGGCATGGAGCGTAGAATGGGCTGGTCGAATCCCGAGGACCCCCAGACCTGAACCGACGCCGACGGCCCAAGTCAAGGCATCACATCGTGATCGCCAGCAGGGACGGTAGCAAAATGGGCAAGTCCTTGGCAAAATTGCGATTGCCGCGCCCGTGCCCCGCCGGTCCACTGAGCGTGCCATGCAAAAGCTGGATCTGTCCCACCACGGAATCACGGTCACGGAAATCTACCGCAACGTCCAGGCAGCCCCCCTCTACGAGGAGGCCCTGCGCACCGAGCCCGGTTCCTCCATCAGTGACGCAGGCGCGCTCATCGCCATGTCCGGCAAGAAGACCGGCCGATCGCCCAAGGACAAGCGCATCGTCCGCCATCCCGCCTCCGAGAAGGACATCTGGTGGGGCCAGGTGAACTTCGAGATGGACGAGCACGCCTTCCACATCAACCGCGAACGGGCCAAGGACTACCTCAACACCCGCCAGCGCCTCTATGTGGTGGACGGGTTCGCCGGCTGGGACCCGCGCCACCGGCTCAAGATCCGCGTCATCTGCTCCCGCCCCTACCACGCGCTCTTCATGCGCATCATGCTCATCCGGCCCACCGAGGCGGAGCTCGCGGACTTCGGCGAACCCGACTACGTGATCTACAACGCCGGCAAGTTCCCCGCCAACCGCTTCACCAGCGGCATGACCTCGCAGACCTCCATCGACCTTTCCTTCGAGGAGCGGGAAATGGTCATCCTCGGCACCGAATACGCCGGCGAGATGAAAAAGGGCGTGTTCACCATCATGAATTACCTGATGCCGAAGCGCGGGCTGCTCTCCATGCACTGCTCCGCCACTGCCGATCCCTTCACGGGCCACTCTTCCGTCCTCTTCGGCCTCTCCGGCACCGGCAAGACCACGCTCTCCGCCGATCCGAAGCGCCGCCTCATCGGCGACGACGAACACGTCTGGAGCGACACCGGCATCTTCAACATCGAGGGCGGCTGCTACGCCAAGGCCATCAACCTCTCCGCCGAGAGCGAGCCCGACATCTACCAGGCCCTGCGCTTCGGCGCGGTGCTGGAGAACGTCGTCTACGATCCCGAGACCCACGCCGTGGACTACACCGACATCTCGATCACCGAGAACACCCGCGGCGCCTACCCCATCGAGTTCATCCACAACGCCCAGATCCCCTGCGTCGCCGGGCACCCGACCGACATCATCTTCCTCACCTGTGACGCCTTCGGCGTGTTGCCGCCGCTGTCGAAGCTCACGACCGAGCAGGCCATGTATCACTTCATCTCCGGCTACACGGCCAAGGTCGCCGGCACGGAAGACGGCGTCACCGAGCCCTCCGCCACCTTCTCCGCCTGCTTCGGCGCGCCGTTCCTCGTGCTGCACCCGGCGAAATACGCCGAGCTGCTCGCCGCGAAGCTGAAGGAGCACAAGGCCAACGTCTGGCTCGTCAACACCGGCTGGACCGGCGGCGGCTACGGCGTCGGTTCCCGCATCAAGCTCCGCTACACCCGCGCGATGCTCGACGCCATCCACGCCGGACATTTGAAGGACGCCCCCACTCAGATCGATCCCACCTTCGGTCTCCAGGTGGTGACTCGTTGCCCCAAGGTGTCCGACGAAGTCCTCGTCCCGTCGAACTCCTGGAAAGACCCGGCCGCCTACGAGGCCGCCGCCCGGAAGCTCGCCGGTCTCTTCGCCAACAACTTCAAGAAATACGAGTCCGTCGCCGACGCCGCGGTGAAAGCGGCCGGTCCCAAGGTCCATTGAACGGCCGGGCCGGGGAGCCGCCGCCGGACACAGAGAAAACTTGGAAAGCCGGATTCGCCGCCTAGCTTCTCGCGCGATGTTGCGGTGGATCTTGAGCCGGATACTTGTGGTGGCCTGCGTCCTGGGCGGGATGACGGTCTGGGCGGCATCCACCAATCGCGTCGTCATCATCTCCCCGCACAACGAATCGATCCGGAACGAATTCAGCCGGGCCTTCTCCCAGTGGCACCACGCGAAGTTCGGCGAACCGGCCACGGTGGAATGGCGCGACGTGGGCGGCACCTCGGAGTCGCTGCGCTTCGTGAAGAGCGAATACGCCACCAAGCCGGAGAGCATCGGCATCGACCTGTTCTTCGGCGGCGGACCCGAGCCGTATCTCTTCCTCGCGGACCAGGGATTGGCCCAGGCGTATCGACCACCGGCGGAGGTCTTGGATGGGATTCCGCAGAACCATGGCGGCGTGGAGATCTACGACCCGGAGTTCCGCTGGTTCGGCGCGGCCCTGTCCAGCTTCGGCATCCTCCAGAACACGCGCATCCAGCGCATGACCGGACTGCCCTTCGCCGAAAAATGGACCGATCTCGCGCGGCCGGAGCTCTACGGCTGGGTCGGTGCCGGAGACCCGAGGAAGAGCGGCTCGATGAACACGATGTATGAGACGCTGCTCC
>CBFGQE010000106.1:0-8807 GCA_965650815.1 uncultured bacterium | reverse complement strand
TTCTCGAAGATCGAGGCCGGCAAGCTCCAGTTCGAGGAGCTCGACATCGATCTCCGCGAAGTGGTCGAGGGCTCGCTGGACCTCGTCGCCGAGAAGGCCTTCGCCCATCGCCTGGAACTCACCGCCTGGATCGCGCCCGAAGTCCCCACCGCGCTGCGCGGCGATTCCGGACGCATCCGGCAGATCCTGCTGAATCTCCTGAGCAACGCGGTGAAGTTCACCCGGGACGGCGCGGTGCATCTCGACGTCTCGCTCGTCGAGTCTGCCGGACGCGAAGCGCTGCTGCGGCTCGAGGTGCGCGACACTGGCATCGGCATTTCACCCGAGGCGCAGGCGCGCCTGTTCCAGGCCTTCGAGCAGGCCGACGCCTCCACGACCCGCAAGTTCGGCGGCACCGGCCTCGGCTTGGCCATCTGCCGCAAGCTCGCCCTGCTCATGGGCGGCGACATCGGCGTCACCAGCGTGCCGGGGCAGGGTTCCACCTTCTGGTTCACGCTGCGCCTCGGTCGCCGCGCCGGTGGCGCCGCGGAGCATCCGCCGTTGCCGGAGCTGCTGGGCAAACGGGTGCTCGTGGTGGAAGACCACTCGGCTTCGCGCGAGATTCTCCGACGGCATCTCGTCGCGTTCGGTGCCCGGCCGGACGCCGATGTGGCCGATGCGGAGGCGGCGCTCCGGGCCCTGCGCACGGCAGCATCCCGGGGCGAGGACTGCGCTGCGGTCCTGGTGGATCTGACCCTGCCCGGTGCTGGCGGGCTCGAACTGATCCGGGCCATCCGGGCCGATGCCTCCCTGTCCGGCCTGCGGCTGATCGCGTTGAACTCGGTCGGGGACCGCGTCAACCCGAACGAACTCCGCGCCGCCGGCGCGAATGCCACGGTGGCCAAGCCCATCAAGCTGGATTCTCTGGAGAAGGCGCTGCGCGAAGCCCTGGGCAGCGGTTCCGCCGTTACGGGCGCTCCGGCCAGTCCGAAACCTTCCGCCGCCAAGAGCGGATTCCGCGTGCTTCTGGCCGAGGACAACATGGTCAACCAGAAGGTCGGCGAACGGCAGCTCCGCAAGCTGGGCCATTCCGTGGACATCGTGGCCGACGGAAACGAGGTGCTCGAAGCCGTGCGCCGCATCCGCTACGACCTCGTGTTGATGGACTGCCACATGCCGGAGATGGACGGCTTCGAGGCGACCCGACGACTGAAGGCCTCCCCCGAAACGGCCGGCATTCCCGTCATCGCTCTTACCGCGAATGCCATGCAGGGCGACCGCGACGCCTGTCTCGCCGCCGGCATGGACGACTACCTCTCCAAACCCGTGAAGCTGGACGAACTGCAGCGCGTGCTGGAGCAGCATCTGGCCAGGGAACCGCTCGGTCCTTGAACGGAACGGTGAAGGGGCCTTCTCCCCCGCGTATCGAAGTCGCTTGGCCGGGGCCGTTCTTTCAGTCGATCCAGGCGCCGACTTCATGGACGCGGTGACGGTGCGGATGCCATTCGGGAATCGGCGCGATGTCCCAGCGCCAAGTGCGATCCGGAGCGCGGAGCGGCAAACCTTTCAGGACATCCTCGCGGGAAAGTTCTGAGCCGCTGGCGTCGGTTTCGAGGCGGGCGCAATCGGCCAACAGCACACGGACAGCATCAAGGCGGTCCAGCCAACGCAGGTGGGTTTGGGCGGCGGCCACGGAGCAGGCGTGGATGATCGCCGGGCTGTGGTCCGTGTCCGAGAGGCTGGAGGCTGGGACCAGGCCCAGTTGGGAGAGGCAGTTCGCCGAGACCACGAAGTCCGGAGCACCACCGGGCGGGGGAAGGGGAGCCGTGTTGCGGAAGATTTCGGGAAGGGAATCGGTTGGCCGCGTTTTCCGTGAGGCGGCGATTCGCTCCAAGGCACCGGTGGCATCCCAAAGCGCGCAGACAATGCGATCGGGCAATCGGCGTTGCAGCTTTCGCAACACGGGAGAGATCACCACATCGGCGAGGACCACTTGGTCGAACTGCTGGGCGAGGGCTGCCACGGGGACGTCCAAAGCGTCGCCCGCGCCGATCACGAGCGCCCGGTGACGGCGGGAACAGCGCGCGGCGGCATCGAGAATGGTTTCTTGGCAATGCCGGAGATGCGGTTGCCACGCCGGGCCGCAGCGGGAGAACCGACCGAGAATGGCAGCGTGTTCGTGGACCAGACCCAAACGGCGAGCCGCAGGCAGAGCCTCGACCCGGAGGGAACGGAGCAATTCTTGGAGCAAGCCGGTCTCCGGGTTGGACGGCTAGGAGGCGGCGGGCGGAGGCGTGGCGGGCTCGGCAGCGGTGGAGGCCTTGCCGCCGAGAATCTTGAACATGACGGTGCCACAGGTCGGGCAACGGCCTTTGATCGCCTTGCGGCTGTTCTTCATCGTCTCTTCAACGGCATCGACGATCTCTTTCCGGGCCTTGCATTTGACGCAGTAACCTTCCGGCATAGCACTCCGCCCGTTGGCCGGACCTCATGTCCGGCGCGGGGCTTGGAAAGACTACGGGCCGAGCCAAATGAGCGTCAACCGGGAAGCCCGGACGAAGGAGTTGTCTGGATTGTAAATGATTGATTAAAAGAACTTTGCGCGTTTGTGACTTCGCTGGTTCGCCGCCAGAGCCGTTGAGTGGGCGGCAATCGGTGCCAACCTCGGCCACAATAACCTGTTGCAATCCCGTTGTTGCGTGATACAACCCGCGTCCGCTCAAAATCGGGCGGACAACCTTTTCAGCAGAACATGTCACAGCATCGTAGTCTTAGGGCCGCCAGCGGCTCCGGAAAAAAGCGGAACGTGCTCAAGCGATTCGAGCGCGTTGAACTTCTGGGCAAGCGCGGCCAGTGGAAAACCGGCGACCGGGTCACCGGCCTCCGCAAGACCAAGCCCGAGGAATAGTCCCGGGTTCGCGACGGATCTTTCAGCAAAGGCGCGGAACGTATTCCCGTTCCGCGCCTTTCCTTTTTCCCGGGGGCTGTGCAAGTTCGCGCCGGGTTGCGGGTTCCGCTGGACCACACCCATCCTACTTTGAGCGCATCGAGCGACATTCTGGAGCTGCCTGGATTGAGGGTGACGGTGGACCGGCTGGTCTATCGGCCCAACGACGACCAATCCCCGGACCGGCCGCATTGCTTCATCTACTTCATCACGATCCACAACGAGTCGCCGGTCGCGGTGACGATCAAGGGCCGCAAGTGGGTCGTGACGGACGCCGAGGGCGAAGTGACCGCCGTGGAGGGCGATGGTGTGGTCGGGCAGAATCCCTGCATCCCGCCGGGCGAGCGCTTCACCTACAATTCCTTCCACCTGCTCGATTCCCTCTTCGCCGTCGCGCGCGGCAGCTATCTGGGCATCGACGATCAGGGGCGCAAGGTGCTGGTGCGCATTCCCGCCTTTGAAATGCGGGTGCCGGAACGCAAGTAGCCGCAATTCGTTAAGGTTGCAGGGATCGGGGGAAAGAACCGGAAAGAAGTGGTGCACCCGTCAGGAGTCGAACCTGAAACCTTCTGATTCGTAGTCAGATGCTCTATCCAATTGAGCTACGGGTGCAACCGAGGGCGTGGAAGGTAGCGGCCCTCCCGGAAACTGTGCAAGCACGTTTTCTGGAAGTTGGCGATGAACACTGAGGGAATCGCGAAGCGTAGAGGTGGTTCCAAGTGCGGGGTTGAAAATTAACACGCACACGTATAATTCTCCCGCCCATGAATTCTTCCCCGACCGCCGGCGGGTTGACCCGGACCCAATGGCTCATCTGCATCATCGCGGCCATCGGCTTCGCGTTCGACATCTACGAGCTGCTGATGCTGCCGTTGATCATCAAGCCTGCGATGGCCGCATTGAGCGGGCCGCTGATCGAGCAACTGGTGGCGGGAGGCATGGCGCGGCCCGAAGCGATCGCGAGCTTCGCGCCGGGCGGGGAAAACTACGTGTCGTGGGCGCGGACGTTGTTCTTCGTGCCCGCGTTGGCCGGCGGCGTGTTCGGTCTGCTCGGTGGCTATCTGACAGACCGTCTTGGACGTCGCCGGGTGCTGACCTTCAGCATCCTCCTGTATGCGTTCTCGGCGATGGCGGCCGGTTTCGCCACTTCGCTGAACCAGCTCCTTTTCTTCCGTTGCTTGGTCTTCATCGGCGTATGCGTCGAATTCGTCGCGGCCGTGGCGTGGTTGGCCGAGTTGTTCCCCGATCCGACACGGCGCGAAAAGGTGCTGGGCTACACCCAGGCGTTTTCTTCCATCGGCGGTTTGCTGGTGGGCGTGGCCGCGGCGGTCGCCGCCAAGATCGCGCTGGATCTGCCCGCGATCTATGGCGGGCACGAAGCGTGGCGCTACACGCTGATCTCGGGCGTCATCCCCGCGATTCCGCTGATCTTGATCCGTCCCTTCCTGCCGGAATCGCCGGTGTGGGCGCAGAAGAAGGCGTCCGGCAAGCTGCGCCGTCCCAGCATCGGCGAGCTGTTCAATCCCGAGCTCCGTCGCACGACGATCGTCACCACATTGGTCTTCGCGGCCAGCTACGGCTTGGCTTTCGGCGCGATCCAGCAGTTGCCGCAGATCCTCGGGGCCCAGGCGGTGGGAACCCCCGCAGAGCGTGGCCATCCGGCGATGATCGCCGCCGCCAAGACGGCCGTGTCCAACGCCGTGGCCAAAGCCCAGGCCGAGGGACAGCCCGAACCCACTCCGGCGCAGAGGCGCCAGATCGCGGGCAATGCCAACGACGCCGCCGTGGCCCACGTGACCATTCTCCAGGAAATCGGCGGATTGGTCGGACGCTTCGCCCTCGCGGTGCTGGCCGTGCGGATCCTCAGCCGTCGGACGCTGCTCCGCGTCTTCCAGATTCCAGCGATGATCATCGTGCCGCTGCTCTTCTGGTGGATCTCGACCGCGTTGAAACAGGCGGATTCGCTGCCGATCATCCAGATCGGCATCTTCGTCGCGGGATTGTTCACCGTCGCCCAGTTCAGTTTCTGGGGGAACTACATCCCGCTCGTTTTCCCGGTGCATCTGCGCGGCACGGGCGAAAGCTTCGCGGCGAACATCGGTGGCCGCGTCATCGGCACGGCGGCGGCGTGGTTCACCATCACGCTCTCGGAAAGCAAGCCGCCCAGCCAGGAGAAGATGGCCGTCATGGCCGCGCTCGTGGCCGGTGTCTATGCCCTCATGGGCGTGGTGCTGACCCGCTGGTTACCCGAGCCGAAGGCCGGAGCGCACGAGGAGTGACGGCGCCATGCCGTTTCCGGTTCGCGTCGCTGGGGCGAGAAGGCGAGTCGCCCTCGCCATCTGCGGCTGCCTTGCGCTGCTGCTCGGGCCTTTGCCCGGAAGCCTCCGGGGCGAAGGCTTCTCGCTGCTCAACTACAACGTCCACGGCAACAGCGTGGACGATTGGAGCACGAATTCGCCGCAGGTCCGCGCCATCGGCCGACAGGTCCAACATCTCCGGCCGGACGTTCTGACCCTCCAAGAGATCCCGTTCCCGCTCTCCTGGGAAATGACGAACTTCGTGGCCGCGTTCCTCCCCGGCTACCACTTGGCGGCGAACTCCGGGACCGATGGCTACATCCGCAGCGTGATTCTCAGTCGCCATCCGATCATCCGTTCGGCCAAGTGGCTCGACGGCGTCAGCCTCGCGGCTTTTGGCAACGACGGGCGCTTCACGCGCGACCTGTTCGAGGCCGAGATCGCCGTGCCAGGGTTGAGCCAGCCGCTGCACGTCTTCACCACCCATCTCAAGTCCGGCCAGGACTCTGCCTCCGCCGCGCGCCGAGGGGCCGAGGCCCGGGCCATCTCCAACTTCTTCGCCACCGTCTTCCTGCCGCAACACCCGCGCCGCCCCTACGTGCTGACGGGCGACATGAACGAAGACGTGGACCAACCGCCCTCGGCCACGGGACAGCCCTTCGCGAGCCTGGCTTCGAGCGGAACCAATCTCCGGATGACCGCGCCGGTCGATCCGGCGAATGGCAACAGCCGGACCTTTTCCACCCGCACCGCACAGTTGAGCCGGCGCTACGACTACATCCTGCCCTGCGGGCTGCTCGCGACGAACGTCCTGTCTTCGGCGGTGTTCCGCACCGACACGCTGACGGGCGACATCGCTCCGCTGTTGTCCACCGACAGCGAAACCGCCTCGGACCATTTGCCGATCTGGATGGTCTTCCGCGATCCCTACAAAAGCCCCATGCGGATCACGCCCCTCTTGCTGGCCCAAGGCTCGCTCCGGCTCGTTTGGGATTCGGTGCCGGGCGGCCTCTATCGGATCGAAAGCTCCACGAACCTGACGCACTGGTCCGAGATCGCTGCCGGCCTCGAAGCGACCGGCGAACATGCGGCCTTCACGGTCGAGGCGGTGCGGCCGACGACGGTCTTCCGCATCCGGCTGGGCCAACCGTAGCTTCGCGATGCGACGGAGCGCGGAAGCAACCGCCCCAGAGATCCGTCGGTTCCGGCCGAGAACACAGGACGGCTTTAGGGCGGGTTCGCCAACGCGGCGTTCGACCTGTCTCCGACTAAGTGGTCATCCGGACAGGCTCTACGCTCTGGGCTCATCGATGGCGGTGGGGCGGGGAGAGTCGGGAGGCGGTGGCTGCGCCAGTGCGGACTCGATCCTGACGGTGCGGTTGGCGAGATGGACCTCGCGGAGGAAGAACCCGAGGCCCGCCACGAGCGAGAGGCTCGCGCAGGTGAAGATGACGCCCTCCAGCCACTTGAGCGGCAGCTTCAGCAGCGCCTCCAGGAAGAGCAGCACGATCACCAGGCAGACCAGCAGCGCCGAGAGGGTGCAGGCGGTGATCGCCGCGCTGGCGAAATGACGCCGGCGCTCCAGGCTGAGGAGCTCGGTCATGCGCTTCTCCGCCGGGACGACCGTCATGCCCAACGGCGATTCCACCAGGAACCGGCCTCGATCCACGATGCGGGAAAGCCGTCCCGCCATCACGTTGAGCAGCCCGGCGATGCCGGTGAGCAGGAAGACCGGGGCCAGCGCCAACTGGATGGCGTGGCCGACATCGAGGGACAGGCCGGACGGAGTGTTCACAGGATAGGTCGCGCGTCCTTCCGTCCAAGCGCCGCTCGGCGCATCGGCTCGGCGGAAGGCGGGCCGCCGGGACCGGACACGAAATCGTCGCCGGTGGCGAGCTTGAAGCGGGAGCGGCCCGTCATCGCCGCCGCCACAGGAACCAGAGATGGAACGTCGCGCCCCAGAGCAGGCCATTGAACAGCGTCAACGCGCCCAGCCCGCCGGCGGGCAGCGATTCGCCGGGCCACAACAGCCGCAGCGCGAGCCGGGGCAGCACCAGCAGCCATTCGACCCACATCAGCCCCGCGATCACCGGGTCCGAACGCGGGCCGATCAATGGCAACCGGGCGATCAGCTCCATCGCGAACCGCACCAGCTCCAGCAGCAGCCAATGCCCGGCGGCCCAGAAAAGCACGAGCCACAGCCGGAGCGGCCGGGAGGGTTTGGAGGGTGGCGAGTCGGGCATCGGCTTTGCGAAGGTTCGGCAAGAAGTCGCTCCGAACCCCGGAACCTTGCAACCGCATTTCCGCTTTTGCGCGAAAGGCGGGCTTGGTGTTGTGTCCGGGACCGGGCCGTTCCAACATCCCGACCATCGACATGCAATTGACCGACGAGCAGAAACAGAAGGTCGCCTCCTGGCTCGACCAGGGCGTGAAGCTTTCCGACATCCAGACCCGCATCGCCTCCGAGTTCGGCGTGAAGCTGACCTACATGGAGGTCCGTTTCCTAATCGACGACCTGAAGCTCAAGGTGAAGGACCCCGTCGTCGAAGCCCCGCCGGAACCGCCCAAGCCCGCCGCACCCGCCGCCGGAGCGGGAATGCCGCCCGGCCCCGAAGCCGACGAAGGATTCCCGCCCGAACCCGCCGCCGGAGCCGCTCCCGGTTCGGTCAAGGTCACGGTCGATACCATCGCCCGTCCCGGCACCATGATCAGCGGCGGCGTGACATTTTCCGACAACCAGAAGGCGACCTGGTATCTCGACCAGATGGGCCGCCTCGGCTTGGCGGCGGACAAGAAGGGCTACCGTCCTTCGCAGGAAGACCTCATGGACTTCCAGTCCGCGCTCCAGAACGAGATGGCCAAGCTGGGCTACTGAGCCGGAACGATGCGGTTCCAAAGTAGGTCGGGCTTCCAGCCTGACCCGTGGGGCGTGGAAGGTCCGAAGAGTTTCGTTGGGTTCAAACGCGCTCACCGTTCCGTGGTTCTTCCTAGACTTCGAGGACAGGCTGGAAGCCTGTCCTGCTCCGGCTCGTTCACCAATCCGGGCATTCGCCCAACGGCTCCATTCCGGCGGGAATACATCGCAAGCGGCTTGTCGGGTCGGTTCTTCGTTCCGCGTGGTCTGCGTCTTCTGCGGTCTCCATCTCTGGCCCGCAATCCTCATTGCCCCCCGCGCGGGACGCCCGGCATCTTGCCGCCATGTCTGACGGCACGCTGCTGACCCTTGATCTCCCCGGCATCCGCAAAGTGAAGAGCGGAAAGGTCCGGGAAGTGTTCGATTTGGGCGACTCCCTCCTCTTTGTCGCCTCCGACCGCATTTCCGCCTTCGACTGCGTCATGCCCAACGGCATCCCGCGCAAGGGCGAGGTCCTTACCCAGATGTCGCACTTCTGGTTCGAGCAGACCGCTGGCTTCCAGCCGAACCACCTGCTCGCGAAAGCCGACGATCCGCTCCCGGCCGTGCTCCAGCCCTACGCCGCCCAGCTCGCGCGCCGCAGCATGATCGTGAAGAAGTCGCAGCCCCTCGCCATCGAGTGCGTCGTGCGCGGCTACCTCGCCGGCTCCGGCTGGAACGAATACAAGAA
>CBFGQE010000105.1:0-8855 GCA_965650815.1 uncultured bacterium | reverse complement strand
GCCAGCCTTTTGGAACCAAGCTGAGTCTGACTGAGGGCAATTTCCTCGTGTTCTCTCAAATGGCTCAGTTCATTCCGAAACTCACTCCTGACGAGGCTCGCCTAATTCTAAATGCCTACTCTGCGATGCGCTTCTTGATCGAGCAGTATAGAATCAACAACCAAGCAATCGATCTGACTGAAGCGCGCCAACACCGAGGCGGCTCCGAAGGGCAACGGCTGTTTCAAGAAGCTCTGACTTTCCATATCGAAGCCTCGGACACGCTGAGAACGCTCGACTCTGTTTGCCGAACCGCCGCAGAAGAATTGGCGACATATCTCGAAAGGATTGGAATTCGAGAACCCCGACTTCCTGATCGGCAGAGAAGCATCACAACCCCGGCCGAGGCGGCTTGATCGGGGCTTCGGCGCTGCGGACGCCTTTCGCGTTCAGTTTCCGTTTGAAGACCTTGTCGCCGCAGGTGGCGTAGAGGACGTCGAAGTTCGGCCCGCCGAAGCAGACGTTGGCCACCGGGCCGGGCTGGGGCTTGGAAAGAATGCCGTTCACCCGCCCGGGTTGGTCGCAGAACTGGATGCCCATTTCCGTCGTCACGTAGAGGTTGCCGTTTGTGTCCACCGTCATGCCGTCGGCCTTGCTGCCGTTCGAGCCATCCACGAGGTGCAGGTAGTAGTAGCGCTGGCCGTAGGCGAGGGAGCCGTTGGGCTGGATCTGGTAGCTGTGGACGAAGCGGCCGTTGTAGTCCGCCACGTAGAGCAGGGTCTGATCGGGGGAGAGCAACACGCCGTTCGGGAAGGAGAGGCCCTTGTCCACCACCTGCTTGGAGCCGTCTTTCCGCACGAGCCAAACCTGCCGGGTCGGAGGTTCGGTCACGTAGAGATCACCGGCGGCGGTGATGGCGAGGTCGTTGCCCGCGATGCCTTCGGCCACGACCGTCGCCTTCCCGGCGGCGTCATAGGCCACGATCTGCTTCTTGCCCGCGGCGCAGGCGTAGAGCCGGCCGTCGGGCCCGAACATCAGGCCGTTGGCCCCGCCGGTGTCCTCGGCGAAGAGGCTGACCGTGCCGTCGAGGGCGATCTTGTGGATGCGATGGTTCGGGATGTCGGTGAAGAACACCTCGCCCTGCGCGTTCGCCGCCGGACCTTCGGTGAAGCGATGGCCGGAGCTGACCAATTCCCACGGGCTGTCGCCCACGAGCTTGGCGACGGGCTGCTTGGATTTGCCCTCCGGATTCGCCCGGATCTCCGCCGGGTAATCGCGCCAGAGCCAACGCAGTGCGTCGGGGAAGACGGCTGTGGCGTGCTTGGAATTGTGAGCGCCGTCGCCCCAGGCGTGGTTCACGTCATAGCCGGAGAAGGTCAACGCCCGTTCCATCGTCTGGTTCTCCATCCACCAATCGCCCGCGTAGATGTTGAGGTCGTTGGAGCCGTCCTGGAGGAAGAAGCGGATGGGCTTGGCCTCCGTCTTGCGCACGAGCGTGGCCAACTGATCGCCGCCCCTCAGTCCCACGTAGGTGCCGATGCTCGCGAAGACGCGGCGGAAGGCATCGGGCCGTTCCCATGCCGCGTTGAAGGCGCAGATGCCGCCGCTGCTGGCGCCGGCGATGGCGCGGTCGTTGCCGTTGGTGGTGAGGTTCAGGCCCGTGGTGCGGCCAATGTGCGGGAGCAGTTCGTCGAGGAGGAAGCGGGCGTAGTTGTCGCCCAGGCCGTCGTATTCGTAGCTGCGGTTGAAGCGGTCCAGCGCGTTGGTGTGGGGCGCGAGCACGCGGCCGTGCATCACGAAGATTCCGACCAGCGGCGGGATCTCCTTCTTGGCGATCAGATTGTCGAAGACCGTCGGGGCCTGATACTGGATGCCGTCCTGGAAGACCATCACCGGCGCCGGCTTCGCGGGATCGTGACCGGCGGGCACATAGACCCAGTATTCGCGGAAGGTGCCGGGAAAGACCGTGCTGTTGGTGAACTCGTATTTCGTGACCACGCCCTTGGGCACGCCGTCCTGGGGCTTGGAATCGGGGCCGGGCACATAGTCGTCGGCGGCGAAAACAGTGGGCGCGGCCACAAGGGCGCACACGCCGAGCAGGGCGGGCAGAAGGGGCTTCATGGGTCTTGGTTCTCCGGAAGAGGGGTTGGCGTCAATGCTGGAAGCCAAAGCCGACGCGGGACCGGAGAACAGGATTCCACGACAGGGGAATCCCCGCTCCGCCCATTTCCCGCTTCTGCGCCGCACGGCCACCGAGCAGCTTTCCCTCCGTGGATCAACGTCGCTCGACCCTGTTGCTGCTCGCGGTCATCTATGTGGGCTTCTTCAGCCTGGGGTTGCCCGACGGCTCGTTCGGCGTGGCCTGGCCCGCGATGTATCCGGCGCTGGACCTGCCCATCGGTCTCGCGGGCACCATCACCACGACCGTCACGCTGCTCTCCGCGCTCTCGGGTTTCGCCAGCGGCGCGATCATCGCGCGGTTCCGCACCGGTCCGGTCGTGCTGTTGAGCTGCGGGCTGACCTCGCTGGGCTTGTGGATCATCTCCGGCGCACAAAGCGCCGCTTGGCTGTTCTTTGCCGCCATTCCGCTGGGCCTCGGGGCGGGAGCGGTCGATGCCGGGCTCAACGGCTACGTGGCCCGCCACTACCGCGCCCGCCACATGAACTGGCTGCACGCCTGCTGGGGCGTGGGGGCGACCTGCGGTCCGCTGCTGCTCGGAGCCGCGCTCGCGCGCTCGGACGGCTGGCGCGAAGGCTACCGCTGGCTCGGGGCCACGCAGCTCGGGCTGGTTTTCGTTTTTCTGCTGTCTCTGCGTCTTTGGAACGCCGTGCCGGAACGTGCCTCCGCACCGGCGCACGCTTCCACGGCGACGCGCATCCCCACCTTGTCGGCCAACTCCTTCGCCGGATGGCTCTCGCCCGCGTTGTTCGCCCTCTACGCGGCCATCGAGCTGACCGTGGGTGTCTGGGCCGGAACCATTCTGGTGGCGGGACGCGGCCTGTCTCCGGCGTCCGCCGCGCTCGCGACCGCGGCCTACTACGGCGCGATCACGGTTGGGCGCGTGGGCGTCGGCTTCGTCGCGGACCACTGGGGCAATCGCCGGTTGATCTCCGCCGGAGCCAGCGTCGCCCTGATCGGCGGCGGGCTCTTCGCGCTGGTTGATTCAGCGGCAGGCGCGCTCGGGGCCCTGTTGTTGATCGGCCTCGGTTTCGCTCCGATCTATCCGGGGCTGATGCACGAGGTGCCGAACCGCTTCGCGCCCGAAGCCGCCCAGGTGGTCATCGGCCGCCAATCCGGCGCGGCCTACGTGGGAGCCGCGCTGCTGCCCGCCGCCACCGGCCTGCTCGCCGCCCAGGCGCTCGCGGCCATCCCGTGGGTGATCGCCGGCGGCATCGCGGTGCTCATCCTCGGCCTGCGCACGCTGGACCGGAAAACGTAGCGCGGCGGAAACGGAACCGCCCCGGAACCTCTCGGTTGCGGGGCGGCGGTTTTCAGGGAGTGGCGCGGAGGCTCATTCGAGCTTGGGCGGGGCCATCTTCTCGCCCTGCTTGATGTAGTGCCACATGGCGTCGATCTGCTTGAAGGCGTCGCCTTCGAGGATGTCGGTGTAGGGGCTCTTGCCCTCCTCGTCGAAATACACGGGCATCTTCGTGTTCGGATCGACCGTGACGGGATTGCGCAGCCAGCGGCGGAAGTAGTCGGCGCGCAGGCGTTCGCCCACATGGCCGAGGTTGATGCCGGGGGCCTCGAAGGCCTGGGCGTGGTAGCCGTTCACCGAATGGCAGGCGGTGCAGGAGAAGCCGCCCATGGGGCCGACCAGGATGTGGCCGATCTTGGCGAGCTCTTCGTCCACCGCGCCGGTCGGCTCCTGCTTGGCGGAGACGCCATGCTGGTGGGCCATGCCCTCGGTCAGGAGCTTGGCGCGTTCCTCGCCGAAGCCGGGCATCTGTCCCGTGATCCAGTCGCGGGGCTTCCATTCGACCTGACCGGCGATGAACTTGGTCATGAAGTCGGGCTTGAGCTTCTCGCCGAACCAGGTGAGCGCGGGGAACTCCTCATAAACGCCGTGGCACTGGGCGCAGTTGAGGGACTTGGTCTGGCGGGCGGCGAACTCCGTCGGCACGTGCCGCGAGAGGGAGGCGCGGTCGGTGGCGGCGAAGGCCTGGAGGGCGGCGCGCTGGTCGGCGTTGAAGGCGAAGAACGGGGCCTTGCCCGAAGGCGCCTCGGCCACGCAGCCCTTGGTGAAGTCGGCCACTTCGGCCAGCGCCTTGGCGGAGAACTTGTTCTCCTCCTTGAGCGAATGGCAGTTCAAGCAGCCGGTGGACTGGACGAGTTCCTTGCCGCGCGCGAGCACGTCGGCCGAAGTCGGCGCGGCGGTGGCGGCGGGCTTGGCGGAGACGGAGAGCACGTAGGCCGCGAGCTGGGCGAGCTGGTCGTCCTTCAGCTTGAACTCCGGCATCTTGATCCACGGGTAGTGCTCGGACGGCTTCTTGAGGAAGGCCAGGAGCGACTCGTCGGAGAACTTCTGCGCGGTGTGGGCGAGCGTGATCTTGTGCAGGTCGTTCGGTCCCGGCGCGCCGGTCACGTGGCACGCGGTGCAATGGAGGCCCTGGAAGAGCTTGCCGCCGGCTTCGACCGCCTCGGCGGCGGGTTCCTTCGGCGCGGACACGGCACCGGAGCCGAGCGAAACGAGGTAGGCGGCGATGGCCCGGGAATCGGCCTCGGTGGTCTCGCCGTGCAGCAGCTTGGGCATGTGCGCGTTCGCCCGGAGGCTCTTGGGATCGGCGATCCACTTGGCCAGCCAGTCGAACTGACGGCGTCCGCCGATGCCATCGAGCGACGGTCCCTTGGTCTTCAGTTCCGGCATGGTGTCGCCCGGCACGGAATGGCAGGCGACGCAATGGTGCTCGGCCACCAGCTCGCGGCCGAGACGGAGCTTGTTGCCCGAGGCCAACGCGTCGTTGGCGGCGAAGCCGAGCTGGTTCAGCGGGATGGGCTGGATGAAGGAATCCTTGGGCTGCCAGTTCAGGCGCAGGAACGCGTCCCCTTCGGCGGGAGGGGTGAAGGTGGCCTTGAAGGCGTTTTCGCCCTTGTTCAGGCGGATCATCTCGCCGGTGGCGGACGCGCCGCCGGTGCCGGTCACGTCGAGCGCGGTCGCGCCGTTGATCTCCAGCTTGAGCGCGCCGTTCAGGTCGGCCTGGAAGGCGTAGTTGCCGCGCAGATCAACGGTGATGTGGCCCTCGAAGGTGGCGGTGAACGGACCGGCCGGGAGGAACGGGCTGGGGGTGCCGCCCTTCGCCACGTAGAGCCAGACGTTGGGCGCGGTGGCGGTGTCCGAGCGGTCGCCCGCCGTGTAGGTCACGGTCACGCCGTGGACCGCGCCGCCGTCGGCGGCGAACACGGGCGAACTTCCGGCCAAAGAAACCGCCGCGATGGCGACGGACAAGATCTGGTTCTTCAAGCGCATAAAGTGTGTTGGGAACGGTGTGTCACCGTCGCCCTTTGGGCAACCCGCCATCGGGCGCCGAAAACGGCGCGCGGAACATAGCCGGAATCGGCCACCCGGGGTCAATGCCCGTCCACCAGTCGTGTGTGGGGCGGGGTTGGAGCTTTTCCCATCCTCCTCTTCCTCTTCATCCGCCTCTTCGTCCCGGCAATGGGGACCACGAGGAAGAGGAGGACGAGGATTCTTCCCGGTCTAAGGGTATCCCTTAGCCAAATAAGGGGCACCGGCAAAAAACGACTAGGGTTCGGCCCAATTGTTGGCGGGCGCTTGCAGGCCCTATTTTGGCTCCCGTCGAACAACACCGGACCAGCAAGAAAGGGCCAAGAACATGATGACCGAAAACCAGCTCGCCGATGCTCTCGCCAAGTCGCCGATCTACCGCGATTACGAGACCGCCTTCAACCAGGCCACCGGCCAGCCGCTGGCGCTTCGGCCGGTGGAGACCTGGCAATTGCCCCACCACGGCCAGAAGTCCGAAAACCCCTTCTGCGCGATGATGGCCTCCCGCAGCCGCTCGTGCTCCGCCTGCCTCCAGGTCCAGCAGGAGCTGGCCGAGTGCGCCAAGGATTGCGCCGCCTCCGTCACATGCCCCGCCGGCATGACCGACACGGCCGTCCCCGTGAAGCTGGGCGAACGGGTCGTCGGCTACCTCCACACCGGCCAGATCTTCACCAAGCCGCCCACCGAGGAGATGTTCGCCAAGACCCTTGCGCTCGTCCGCCAATGGGGCCTGGCCGAACCGGAGGAGAAGCTCCGCGAGGCCTTCTTCAACACCCGCGTCGTCACCGGCAAGGAATACGACGCGGCCGTGAAGCTCCTCGCCATCTTCGCCGAGCACCTCTCGCTCGTGAGCAACCAGCTCACCGTGCAGCAGGAAAACGCGGAACCCCCGATGATCACCCGCGCCAAGGCCTACATCCACGAGCACCAGGAGGAGGAGCTTTCGCTCGGGCAGGTGGCCAAGGCGGTCAACTGCAGCCAGTTCTACTTCTGCAAGATGTTCCGCAAGCACACGGGCATCAACTTCACCGACTACGTCTCCCGCGTCCGCATCGAGCGGGCCAAGAACCTCCTGCTCAACCCCAACATCCGCGTCAGCGAGATCGCCTACGAGGTCGGGTTCCAGTCGCTGACCCACTTCAACCGCGTCTTCAAGCGCATCGTCGGCCAGTCGCCCACCGACTACCGCAGCCGCCTGCCGCGCGCCTGAGCGGCCCGCCCGGTTCCATCGCCTATGGGCGGCCAAACCGACAAGCCGGGGCCGGTGTCGCCCCGACCGCAACGCGCCCGGCCGGCAAAGAAGGCCGCCCCGCGCCGCCGCCCGTCCCCGGACGCGGCCGAGGAGGCCGCCGTGCAGCTCGCCGCCATCCTGGAAACCGCCGTTGAGGGCATCGTCACCATCGACGAACGGGGGACGATCCGCTCGATGAACCGCGCGGCGGAAAGGATCTTCGGCTGGGCCTCGGCCGAAGCGGTCGGGAAGAACGTCTCCATCCTCATGCCCTCGCCGCACCGCGAGGCGCATGACGGCTACCTCGCCGAATATCTCCGCACCGGCCGCGCCAAGGTCATCGGCATCGGCCGCGAGGTGACCGGGCAGCGGCGGGATGGCTCGACCTTCCCGATGGATCTCTCGCTCAGCGAGGTGAACCTGCCCGGGCGAAGGCTCTTCACCGGCTTCATCCGCGATTTGACCGAGCGGCGTTTGCTCGAATCGCAGGTCCTGGAGATCAGCGAACAGGAGCGCCGCCGCATGGGCCGCGAGCTGCACGACGGCATCTGCCAGCAGCTCGCCGGTCTGGCCCTCGTCAGCCAGTCGCTGGAAGAGAAGCTGCGCCGCGAGCAGCATCCCGCCGCCGCCAAGCTCAAGCGCTGCCGCGAGGAGGTGCTCGCGATCATCAACGAAACCCGCCGCATGGCGCGCGGCCTGTGCCCCGTGGTGCTGGAGTCCGATGGCTTGGTCGCGGCGCTGGAAGCCCTGGCCAACGGCGCCGATCTGCCCGGCAAGCACCGTTGCCGCTTCGTCTGCCGGAAGGAGATTCTGATCGACGACTCCGCCGCCGCCACCCACCTTTTCCGCATCGCACAGGAAGCCGTGAACAACGCCCTGCGGCACAGCGGCGCCCGCTCGATCGACGTTTCGCTGGACCACGACGGGCGCGTGCTGGTGCTCAAGGTCCGGGACAACGGGTCCGGGATGAAGCCCGCGCGGCCCAAACAGGGCATGGGGCTGAACATCATGCGGTATCGGGCCAAGATGCTGGAGGGGCAGATCGCTTTCGATCCGACGCCCGGCGGAGGCACCACCGTGGTCTGTTCGGCGCCGCTTCCCGCGAGGCGACCCTGAACCGTGAACGCGAAGCCCAACGCCAACAAACCGTCCGCCCGGACCAAGGTCTTCATCGTGGACGACCACCCCATGATGCGCGAGGGCCTCGCCCAGCTCGTGGCCGACGAGCCCGATCTGGAGGTCTGCGGCGAGGCCGAGAACGCCGCCCGCGCGCTGGAATCGATTCCCAAGCTTTCGCCCCACCTCGTCCTGGCCGACATCACCCTGCCGGACAAGAACGGCCTGGAACTGATCAAGGACATCCTCGCCCTCGTCCCCGGCGTCCAGATCCTCGTCATCTCCATGCACGAGGAATCCTTCTACGCCGAGCGCGTCCTCCGCGCCGGCGCGCGCGGCTACATCATGAAACACGAGAGCGGCCAGCGCCTGCTCGCCGCCATCCGTCGCGTGCTTTCCGGCGGCATCTACGTCAGCGAACAGATCTCCGCCCGCATCCTCGAGCGCTTCAGCGGCCAGGGCGGGGAGGGGGGCGGCAGCCCCGTGCAGAAGCTGACCGACCGGGAATTCGAGGTCTTCCAGCTCGTGGGCGAAGGCAAGACCACCCGCGAGATCGCCGAACTCCTCCACCTCAGCTCCAAGACCATCGAGGTCCACCGGCTGAACATCAAACAGAAGCTCGGCCTCAAGCACGCATCCGACCTCATCCGCAGCGCCGTGCGCTGGGTGGAGGGCCGGGGGTCGGAATAGCGGACCGGTCCAAGCGCGGCCGAATCCGGCCTTCCCGCCCCGCCCCGTTGCCCGTTCAATCCGCCCCGTGCCGGACATCGTTTATCTTCTCATCGGGGTCGTCATCGGAGCCGTGCTCGGCGGCCTTGCGGGCTACGTGCTGGCACTCCGCAAAGGCGGGGCGGCGCCCGATGCCCGCATCGAGAACGAGCTGCGCCAGCAGCTTGCCCAGCGCGAGGCCGATCTCGCCGAGCAGCGCCGCCTGACCTCCGATTCCGCCAATGCCCGCGTCGCCGCCGAGGCCAGCCAGCGCGCCGCCGAAGCCGCCACGGCCGAAGCCCGCGCCCAGCTCC
>CBFGQE010000104.1:0-8883 GCA_965650815.1 uncultured bacterium | reverse complement strand
GCCACGATGTTGTCCGCCCAACTGTGGAAGGCGATGTAGCGGCCGTCCGCGCTGATGCTGGGGTTCTCGCTCCAGTCGTTGGGGAAGTCCCCGTCGGCCGCGAGCGAGACCATCTGCACCGCGCCGCTGGAACGGGTCCAGCAATAGACGTCGCGGAATACGGCCCCGCCGTCCGCCGGCTCCTCGGCGGTGAAGACGACATGGCCGCCGTTGCCCGAAATCGCGGGCGACCAGCTGTCGAGGTCGAACTGGGTTCCGTCCGGCCGCCTGCTGATGCGCTGGAGCGCGCGGGTGGAACGGGTCCAGACGAAGATGTCGGCGCTCTGGTTGTTGTCTCCGCCGACCAGATTCCCCGCATAGCTCGCGAAGGCCACGTAGGCGCCGTCGCCGCTGATCACGGGGCTGTCGCAGTTGTCGTTCGCGCCCACGCCCGCCTGCGTCTGGCTGATGCGCACGGTGGTGTTGCTCCAGGTGTCGCGCAGGAAGACGTCGAGGTTGGCCGCGGTGTCTCCGGGCACGAGGTTCGTCGCGTAGGAGAGGAAGGCCACGAAGCGCCCGTCGTCGCTCACGGCCCTGGTGGAGGAGCCGGTGTAGCTCCAGTCCAGCCCGGCGCGGTTGGTGTGGGACCGGCTGACGAGCTGGATCGGCAGCCTGGGCAGGGCATTGGTCGGGTCGGTCGAAGGCAACGGCGTGCCGGCGTTCAACCTATCCACGGCCTTGGCCACGTTCAGCCTGCCGGCCGTGGCGGTCAGCCCGCTCCAGGCCGGGACCGCGTCCACCGAGGAGAGCAGCAGGGCGCGCAATTGCGCGAGGGTGAGGGAGGGCCGCTTGGAGAGGAGCAGGGCCGCCGCGCCGGAGACGTGCGGCGCGGCCATCGAGGTGCCCGAGAGGGTGGCATAGGACTCGCCGCCGAGGTAGGCGTTGTAGATGTCCCCGCCGGGCGCGGCCAGATGCACGGAACGCGCGCCGAAGTTGCTGAAGGACTCCGGCGCGTCGCAAGGGCTCCCGGCCGCGACCGCCAGGACGCCGGGCGAAGGGTAGCTCGTCGGATAGTAGGGTTTCGCATCGTTATTCTGGCCGTCGTTGCCGGCGGCGCAGACGCTGAGGATGCCGTCGTCCGCCGCCGCCGAGATGGCCTCGTAGATGGCGAGGCTGGGGAACTCCCCGCCCCAGCTGTTGTTGATGATCCGCACGTCCACCCCGCGCTTCTTCATCGCGCGGACATATTCAAAGGCTTCGACGATCCGGTCCGTGGTGGCCGATCCGTCCTCGGAGAGGATGCGCAGGGACATGACGCGGCAGCCGTGGGCCACACCGACCGCGCCGGTCAGGTTGTTGCCCGCCGCCGCGACGATCCCGGCCACGTGGCTGCCGTGGCCGCTGTCGTCCGCAGGATCGCCGTCGCCGTCCACGAAGTCCGCGCCGTGGAGATCGTCCACGAATCCGTTCCCGTCGTCGTCCAGGCCGTTGCCCGCCACTTCGGCCGAGTTTCGCCAGAGCGCGGGCATGAGGTCGGGATGGGCGGCGTTGATGCCGGAGTCGAGCACCGCCACGACCACGCCGTTGCTGCCGGTGACGGAGTCCCAGGCGTTGGTCGCGCCGATCTGGCGCAAGCCGTATTGCAGCGGGGCCAGGGGATCGTTGACGGCGGCGAGGAGTTGGTAGCGATGGTTCGGCTCGGCGGCGACCACGCCGGGCAGCGACCGCGCGGACCGTGCCCATTCCCGCGCGTCGGTGCCCGGGGGCAGCGTGACCAGCTTCCAGCCTGAACCGCCGAGATCGGTCTGCGACACGACGCCCAGCCGTTGCCAAGGCGAGGCCGTCTGCTGCCGCGCATCGCCCGGCACGGGGGCGCGCAGCTTCACCAGTGCCTCCCCGGGCACGGCGGAGGCGGAAGCGGCGATTGTCGTCCAGAACGCGGCGACGGCGGCCAGAACTGGCGGTAAAACTCTTCCCCTCGGAACCCGGTGACGCTCCATAGATATGGATCGGACGCTAGGCCCGTCCTGACGCTTCACACAAGCCCAGGGAGGCGTTGGCTCGCGGTCGGCCGGCGCAGCCCAGCCCGGGCCATTTTCCTACAGCTCGTCCTCGCGCTCCGCGTAGAAGAGCTGCCAGGCGCGGTCGTAGTCGGCTTCGGGCACGAGGACGTGGGCGCGGCGGTCAAGGTCGCCGTCGTCGTCGGGCAGCGAGGGGTCTTCCCACTCCTGGCGGCCGATGATCCC
This sequence comes from uncultured bacterium, assembly GCA_965650815.1. Taxonomy (GTDB): domain Bacteria; phylum Verrucomicrobiota; class Verrucomicrobiia; order Limisphaerales; family CANJSG01; genus CANJSG01. The sequence goes on along the minus strand of CBFGQE010000104.1, from coordinate 6,658 downwards.
GTGCTTCTCCAGCATCACGAGCAGCATCTCCGTGTTGATCACGGGGCCCGTGTAGAAGCGTTTCACGCGGAGGACGAACGAAGCCTCAGTTCCGGCGACGGCGGCGGGCGAGGAAGGCTCCGGCCAATCCGGTCAGGGCCAGGGCCGCAGCGCCGGGTTCCGGCACGAGGATGATGTTGTCGAGGCCCGCACCGGGACCCGCCTCGTGGAGCCAGAGGGTGTTCCACTTGGTGGGATCGGAGGCGTCCACGCCGTTGCGGTTGAGCGTGAGGCCGATGTTCTGGAGGCCGGCGATGGGGCTGACGGAGGAAGAGGACGCGCTCTTGCCGAAGACGCTGGCGGTGCCCGCGCCGGAGTTGGCCGAGAGGTTGACCTGCACCTGGATGCTGCGCCACGCGCCGTCGGCGTAGTTCTGCGCGACCGAGCCGAGGCTGCTGCCGTTGAGGAACAGCTCGACGTTCGTCTTGCTGGCGAGGACGGCGAAACCAAGCTGGGAAGACGGATCGTTGAAATCCAATTGGCCGGTCGAATTGTCCCAGCCGAGGCCGACATAGACCGCCGGGCTGTTGCCGGAGAGGAAGTCGAACTGGAGGCGGAAGTTCTCCGTGCCGGTCACCGTGCCGAAAGCCCCGACGTTCCACGCCGAGGCGCTGCTGCCGGAGGTGCCGTCGAACGCGGCGTAGTTCACCGTGCTGCCGCCGCCCCCGGCCGCGACCTGCGTGGTGCCCTGGCCGCCGAAGCCTTCCGAACCCCAGCCCGCCTGTCCGGCGAGATTGCCGGTGCTGTAGCTGTCGAAGTTGAACGTGACCGGGCTGATGGCGTGGCTGGTCAATCCGGTGGCGAGCAGACCGGCGGAAACGAAACCGGCGAGCGGACGGGTGGCGATGCGCATAAGTTGCCTTCCTGATGGAGTCGGTTGTCGGGCGACGGAGCTTGAGCGGGTTTCCGGGGTTTTTGGACAATCCTGTCCGGAATCATTTTGCCGGGACGGCGGCGGCCTTGCGGAGCTCGGCGGCCAATTCTTCCGGCGTCCATTTGTTCTCCGGGATGATCGCCTGGACCCGGCCGGAGGCGTCCACGACCACGGTGCGGAGGTTGTGGTTGATGGTTCCGTCGGCCTTCCAGAAGGTCAGACCGACGCTGTCGCCGAGACGGGTGATGTCGCGCAGCGAACCGGTGAGGAGGCTCCAGTGCTTCGGGTCGTTCTTGTGGCGGTTGCCGTAGGCCTTGAGCAGGGCGGGCGTGTCGATGTCGGGGTCGATGGTCACGGACCAGAGCTTCCAGTTGTTCGGACCGGCGGTGTCTTCCTGCAGGAGCTTCTGCACGGCGGCGAAGTTGTCGGTCATGCGCGGGCAGAAGGTCGGGAACGGGCAACTGGTGAAGATGAAGGTGAAGGCCACGGCCTGGCCGCGCAACGAGGCGAGGCTCTCGGCCTGGCCGAGCTGGTTGGTGAGCACGTAGTCGGGGATGAGCGACCCAACCTCCAGCAGTTCGGAGGGAGGAACGGTGCGGACACCGGCCTCTTCCGCCTGCGACGGGGCTTCGCCGACCTTCTTGACCGACTCGATCCAGCCGTCGTCGCCCGTGTCCACGAGCACGAATTCGACGACGTCGTTCGGCTTGAGCCCGGCGATGGCGTTGGTCGGGCGCGCGGCGAAGGTCATGGTCATGGCGTTCATGTAGCCGGGGATCTCCTCGTGGCGGATGCGGATTTCGGAAGGGTCTTCGCCCAGGGCCACCACGACGCCGCGCGTCGGGTATTCCTTGCGGGCGGAAGCGGAAGCCTCGGTTTCCTTTTCCCCCGAGCGGCAGCCGGTCATGGCCAGCGTCAAGGCGCAGAACAGGGCGAAGAGACATTGGCTCCAAGCGGAGCCGGCGCGGATCGGCAGGGCTGTTGGACGTCGCATGGCGCGGAAAATGGGCCGGAACCCGCTCCGGGGCAAGCCGGTGGACTTGCTTCCGTTCCGGTGCTCAGGTTACTTCCACGCCATGCCCGCGCAGTCGCGCCCCAGTCAAAGCGCCGAGGACTACCTCGAACGCATCCACGAGCTCATCGAGGAGAAGGGCTATGCGCGCGTCGTGGACATCGCCTCGTCGCTCAACGTCAAGCAGGCCTCCGTCACCAGCATGGTCCAGAAGCTCGACGAGCTGGGCTACCTCAACTACGTGAAGTATCGCGGTCTCGTGCTCACCGACAAGGGGCGCGACGTGGCCACGATGATCCAGCAGCGGCACGAGACGCTGTCCCGCTTCTTCTCCGTGCTCGGCATCGATCCCGAGACCCAGCGCCAGGACATCGAGGGCATCGAGCACCACCTCAGCCCGGAGACGGTCGCGGTGCTGTCGGACCTCGCGGCGTTCTTCGAGAAAAACCCGGCCACGCTGGAGAAGTTCCGCAGGTCGCGTCCCGCCATGTCTTCCGCGAAATGAGTTCCGACGCCCTGCCGTCGAACTGGAACACGCTGCTGCGCCTCGCGCAGACGGAGGTCCGGCTCACCCAGGAGGAATTGCCCGAGGCGTTGCGCGGTCCCGCGTCCGCGTTGCCGGTGGTGTATGAACCGGCACCTTCCCCGGAGCTGCTGGAGCTGGGCTACGAGCCGGACACCTTGGGACTCTTCACGGGAGCACCGCTGCATGAGGAAGGCAGTTCGCCGGAACCCACGCGCATCACCCTCTTCCTGCAGAGCCTTTGGGCCTTCGCGGAGCACGATCCGGAGATCTTCCAGGAGGAGGTCCACATCACCTACCTGCACGAGCTCGGGCACTATCTGGGGCTGGACGAGGACGATCTGGACGAGCGCGGGCTTCAATGAATGTCTTCCCCGTAATCGGGGATTGCTCTGGTTGAACGGGCCTCCGTAGGTTTTTCCCATACCCAGACATGGTTTTTTTCGTCGGACGTGCGTCTTCATCCGGGATTTTCCGGCGGATGTCGGCAGGGAGAGGGCTTCGTCGGCCGAACGTGTCGGGGGACGGCAGCGAAGGACCCAACCAATGAACAAACACAAGTCAGCCCCGGCGGCGCGCGCGATCGCGCTGCTGGGCGGCCTGGCCATCGCGGGTGCGGTGCAGGCCCAACCGGTCATCCACGACGTCTATCCCAACGGAGCGCGACTGCTCCAAGCGACGAACGTCCTGAGCTTCGGCGTCACCGCCGGAGGCGCGGGCATCAACGCCGACGGCATCTCCGTCCGGCTCGTCTCCACCAACACCTCCGGCCGCATCGTCGAATTGACCCTCGCCTCCGGCTCGGGCCTCACGGTCGGCGGCTCCGCCACGGAGCGGACCGTGACCGCGCCCCTTTCCACCAATGTCGTCGGCTATTCCGCGCGCATCGTCGCGACGGATTCCGGCGGGCTCTCGGCCACGAACACCGTCCACTTCGACACCCTGAGCCCGGCGTATTCCGTCGAGCTCGAGGACTTCAACTACAACTCCGGCCAGTTCGTCCCCGAGCCGCAGGTCAACGGCTACAGCCGCAACGTGCTCTTCGATCTGCCGGTGGACGGCGTGGACGTGCGCGAGGCCAACCTCGGGGCCAACGGAAACACCGCCTATCGCGATCCCGGCCTCTTCACCGAGCCCAACGGCGACGTGCCGCGCGCGAAATACGCCGACGCCAGCCAGACCGACTACAACGTCGGCTGGTTCGACAGCGGCGACTGGGGCAACTACACCCGCCCGTATCCCGCCGGCACCTACAACGTCTATTACCGCGGCGCGAACGGCTCCGGCGGCCAGAGCACGGCCACGCTGGCGCTCGTGACGTCGGACCCCACGCAGTTCGACCAGACCACGCAGGTTCTCGGCACCTTCACCGTCCCCAACACCGGCTGGCAGACCTACCGCTACTACGCGCTGCGCAACGCCGACGGCAGCCTGGCCCAGGTCACGCTGGACGGCACGACGCAGACGCTGCGCTTCAACTGCGGCGGCGGACAGAACGCGAACTTCTTCGCCCTCTTCCCGGCCAACACCAACGCGCCGACGATCTCGAACGTCTATCCCGACGGCACGCGCCTGGTCCAAACGACGAACACGCTGGCCTTCACCGCCAGCTCCGCCGGATCGACCATTGCCCCGACGGACATCTCGGTCGGCCTCACCTACACGACCATCGCCGGACAGACCTTCACCACGAACGTCACCACGACGGGCGGGCTCGTGGTCGGCGGCACGGCTTCGGAGCGTCAGGTCTCCCTGCCGATCCAGACGAACATCCTCTCCTACGTGGCCGTGCTGCGCGCCACGGACGCGAACGGCAACTTCCGTGAAACCACCGTCCGCTTCGCCACGGCCGAACCGGCCTTCACCATCGAGGCCGAGGACTTCAACTACGGCTCCGGCCAGTTCATCGCCACGGCCCAGACCAACGGCTACAGCCGCGACGTGCTGACCGAGCCCGCCACGGAGAACATCGACTTCTTCGAGACCAACATCTCCGACGGCCAGACGGCCTACCGCGACGCCGGACTCCACACCGAGACCAGCGGCGACGTGCCCCGCGCGAAGTATGCCGACGCCGGTTTGCCGAACTACAACGTCGGCTGGCTGGCCAACGGCGACTGGGGCAACTACACCCGCACCATCCCGGCGGGCGTCCACAGCGTCTATGCCCGCGCGGCCAGCGGCGGCGGCGGCGGCACGATGACCCTCGCGGTCGTCACCGCCGGCGCGACCACCGACACGCAGACCCTCACGAACCTCGGCACCTTCGCCATTCCGGCCACCGGCAACTGGCAGGGCTACACCTGGGTGCCGCTCAAGGACACCGCGGGCAACCTGATCAAGTTCACCGGCGGTTCGCAGGTCACGTTGCGCGCCACCTCCGGCGGCGACCACAATGTGGACTTCTACGCGTTCTTCCCGGCCGACGTCAGCATTCCGACGATCACGGAGCTGTATCCCGACGGCACGGCGTTGTTCCAGAACACGAACACGCTTTCCTTCAAGGTGAACTCCCCGGCCGGCATCGCCCAGGGCAACGTGCGCTTGGAGCTGAACGGCCAGCAGGTCTCCGGCCTCGTCTTCCAGGGCTCCTCCACGAGCTGGACCGTGAGCTATCCCGGTCTCGCCTCGAACACCGTCTATGCCGCCGCGATCTCCGTGACGGCGAACAACGGCTCCAGCCAGACGGCCAGCGTCTCGTTCGACACCTTCGCCAAGAACCTGGTGACGGTCGAAGCCGAGGCCTTCAACTACGACGGCGGCCAGTTCCACGCCGCCGCCACGCAGGACGCCTACGGCGGCTTGGGCTCGGTGGACAACGTCGATGCCTTCGACGCCAACCTCTCCGAGGGCAACTACACCTACCGTCCCACGGGCCTGAACACCGAGGCCACCGGCGACCGTTCGCGCAATCTGCCGAGCGACAACGGCTACACCGACTACAACGTCGGCTGGTTCAACAACGGTAGCTGGGGCAACTACACCCGCACCTATCCGGCGGGCACCTACCAGGTCGTCCTCCGCGCCGCCAACGGCGCCGGCAACCCCGGTTCGGCCACGCTCTCGGAAGTCACTTCCGACCGCACGCTGGAAGGCCAGACCACCTCGCCCATCGGCACCTTCGGCATCCCCGCGACCGCCGGTTGGCAGTCCTACATCTGGGTCACGCTGACCAACGCCAGCGGCGCCCCGGCGACCGTCACCCTCGACGGCACGACCCGCACCCTCCGCCTGACCAGCGGCGGCAACAACAACGCCAACTTCTTCATGCTGGTGCCGGTTTCGGCCGCGCCCGTGGAGACGGAAGTGGCCATCAGCCGCAACGGCAGCACGCTCACCGTCTCGTTCCCGACGCAGGCCGGCCTGTCCTACCAGGTCCAGCGCAAGCAGGCGTTGAGCGACGCGACCTGGCAGCCGCTCGGCGCGCCGGTCGCGGGCGACGGCACCACCAAGTCCGTGACGGACACGACGGCGGCGGGCAGCGGGTTCTACCGGACCAGCGCCACCACGCAGCCGTAAGCAGAGCTACAACCCGGGCCGCTGTTCGGCCCGGGAGTTTGTAGGGACAGAGGCCCCTCTGTTCGGCGCAAGCCGGGCGGAGGGGTTCTTCTTTGGGGAGGATGCCGGATGCCGGATAGCCCGCTACGGATCACTGAACTCCCGCTAGTTCAGCGCTCCGTCCGGACCTCGATGTTCTTGGGAATCTCCAATCGATTCAAAAGCGATCCGGCCTCCGGTCCTGAGGTAAGCCTCCACCGCGTAGCCCGGCGTTTTCAGCGGAGCTTGGTCAGATCCACGAGTTCCTTCACCCGAAGTTCGTTGCCGCTGAAGTTGGAGGGGAAGCCGGTCACCACGGTCAGGGTGATCTTTTCCAGAAAGCTGCGGTTGGCCATGAAGCGGAAGACGAGGCTGCCCGAACTGGTCCGCTTCTCGCTCAAGGCCGCGTAGGACAGCAGCGTCTTCTCGCCTTCCCGGATCTCCAGTTCCACATGGCTGAAATCCTTCAGCTTGCCCTCGGGCTTGAATTCGAGTTCCAGCCAAGCCGCGTCGGGACCGGCCGCCGTCGCCCGCACTTCGACGCCCAGTTCCTTCGCCTCCGCTTTCGTGATGATTCCGATGCTCCTCAACGCGAACGAAGACAGAGTCGAGACCACGAGAAGAACCGCCACGGCCAAGCTGCGAAGAATCGTCTTCATACAGGCACGACACG
>CBFGQE010000103.1:0-8944 GCA_965650815.1 uncultured bacterium | reverse complement strand
GTCCGGGGCATTCGTTAGCGTCCGCCCGCCGCATGAAACCGCTGCATCTTCTCGTTCCCCTGGCCGTGGCCGGCGCCTCCTGGGGCGTCCGCGCCGCCGAGCCCTTACAGCTCCTGCCCGGGATGACGCTGAAGAGCCTGAATCCTTCGGGCACGCTGGAGTTCGACCTCAAGGGCCGGGGCGGCGAGATGACCGGTCCGTTCGAGCTGGCCTACAGCAACATCGTCGTGCGCGCGGACACGGTCACGGTGTCGCCGGCGGTGGACGAGATCCACGCGCGCGGCCGCGTCTCGGTGCTCCAGAACGGCACCGCCTGGTATGGCGACCACGTGGTCTATCGGCCGAAGACCGGCGAAATCCAGGCGGACAGCTTCAAGGCGGGCTACGACCCGGTCTACATCTACGGCGAGGGGCTGCGCTACGATCCGGCCACCGGGGCCTACACGGCGACCAATGCGGTGCTGACCTCCGACAACGTGGCCGATCCCGCCCACGAGGTCCGTGCCCGCGAGCTCCGCATCCAGCCCGGCGAATACGTGGAGCTGGACGGGGCGAAGACCGTGCTCGGTTCCGTGCCGGTCTTCTACCTGCCCTACTACCACCGCGCGCTCGACCAGCACCGGTTCGACATGAACTTCCTGCCCGGCTACCGCTCGCGGCACGGCGCGTTCCTCGAGTCCAAGTTCAACTACGCCGTCAACGAGCACCTCGACGCCGCCCTGCGCTTCGATCTCCGCAGCAAGCGCGGCGTGGCCCTGGGACCGGACCTCGAACTGCACCTCGGCCGCTGGGGCGAAGCGGGGCTCCAATACTACTACGCCGACGACGACCGGCCGGGCCTCGATGCGCTGAGCCGCCCGATCTCCGAGAACCGCGACCGGCTGAAGTTCACCTACGACGCCACGCTCGTGACCAACCTCACGGTCAAGAGCCAGATCCGCTACCAGGGCGACGACTATATCGTCCGCGACTTCTTCGAGAGCGAATACCGGGACAACGCCCAGCCCAACAGCTTCGTCGAGCTGAACCAGCAGTGGAGCAACTGGGCGCTCGACGGCTACGTGCAGCCGCAGGTCAACGACTTCCAGGAGACCGTCGAGCGCCTGCCCGACCTCCGCCTGACCGGCCTGCGCCAGCGCATCGGGGAGACGCCGCTCTACTACGACAGCGAGACCTCCTTCGCCCATCTCCGGCGCAGCCACGCGAACTTCTCGACCAACGACTTCTCCGCGTCGCGCGCCGACACGATGCACCAGCTTTCGCTGCCGTGGACGTTCTTCGGCTGGCTCAACGTCACGCCCCGCACCGGGGCGCGCTACACCTACTACACGGAGGCGGAAGGCCCCGGAGCGACGACCGATTCCGCGAGCCGCTGGGTTTACCACACCGGCGCGGAGGTGAGCTTCAAGGCCTCGCGCGTCTGGGAAGGCGCGGAGAACCGCCTGCTCGATGTCCGCGGCCTGCGCCACATCTTCGAGCCGTCGCTGAACTACGCCTTCGTGCCCGATCCAAGCCGCTCGCCCGGCGAGCTCCCGCAGTTCGACCGCGAGATCCCAAATCTCCGCCTCCTGCCCATCGAGTATCCCGACTACAACGCCATCGACTCCATCGACGCCCGCAACGTCCTGCGCTTCGGCCTGAGGAACCGCCTCCAGACCAGGCGCTCGGACCGCATCGAGGATCTCGTCGCCTGGAACCTGCTGGCCGATTGGCGCATCGACCGGCATCCCGGCGAGCCCACGATCTCCGACGGCTACTCCGACCTCGATTTCCGCCCCCGCTCCTGGATCACGCTCAACTCCGGCCTGCGCTACAGCGTGGAGGACGAGCGGATGCGCGAGAGCCACCACCGCATCCTCCTCAACCCGAGCGACCGCTGGAGCCTCATGCTCGGCCAGCGCTACTTCAACGACGACGCCACCTTCGGGCCCGGCTCCGACCACAACACCTGGTTCAGCAGCTTCTTCTACAAGCTGAACGAAAACTGGGCCGTGCGCATCACGCACCATTACGAGGCCCGCGACGGCGTGCTGGAGGAGCAGAACTACACGCTCTACCGCGACTTCCGGAGCTGGACCTCCGCCCTCACCTTCCGCGTCCGCGAGAGCCGCGTGGAGGAGGATGACTACACCATCGCCTTCGTCTTCTCGATGAAGGCATTCCCAAGGTTCGGCCTCGGCGACGACAGCGACCGGCCCGAACGCCTGCTCCACAACTGACCGCGCCCCATGTCCGATCCCCTGGAGATGTCCGACGTCCACGCGCTCCGCGCCGTCAGCGGCTGGATCGATCTCGGCAACCTCGTCGAGGCCGAGCGCGAGCTGGGCCAGATCCCCGTCCAGCGCCGCCACCATCCCGACGTGCTGGAGACCGAATGGCTCCTCACCGCCGCCCGCCGGGACTGGAACCGCAGCCTGACCATCGCCGAGCTGCTCGTGGCCATCGCCCCCGGTCGGCCGGGCGCGTGGATTCACCGGGCTTTCGCCCTGCGCCGGGCCGACGGCGGCGGGCTGACCCGCGCCCGGGAGGTGCTGCTGGAGGCCTGCGACCGTTTCCCCGACGAAGCCGTCATCCCCTACAACCTGGCCTGCTACGCCGCCCAGCTCGGTGAACTGGACGACGCCCGCCGCTGGCTCGAGACCGCCCGCCAACGCGGCGGCTCCGCCTTGATCCAGGAAATGGCCCTGGCCGATTCCGACCTGCTCCCGCTCCGCGACGAGATCCGGAAGTGGAAGACCAAGACCAAGAACCGCTGAACGCCTCGGGCCCGCGTGGGAGAAAACCGGGTTGGTTTCGGCATTCTGGGACCGGTGTCCCGGAGCAACGCACCTTAGGAAGCCGCGTCATCGGGCGCCACAGCTCCGCTTGTCGCCCGGCGTCCTCTCCCGAAGCTCCGCCGGACTTGGTCTGGATTCTCGGCCGTGGCCGTGAGGTTCCTCTCCGCCGGTCGCGTTCCCGCTTGGCCCGAATTGCATCGTTCCTGTTAAGAGCTTCTTCCGTTCGTCCGATCCCAACCCGGAAGCAGTGGCGTCGCGGACCCGATTGGCCCGGCCCTCGTTTCCGATTCCGTCAAAGCCATGGGCTTGCGACCAAAGCCATCCAGTTTGATCACCGTTCCCTGCGCTCCGCTGGTGTTCGCCGGGGCCGTGGTCTCGGCGTTGTTTTCCCCCGCCAGGGCCGATGAACCGGTTCCTGCGGCGGTCGGCGTTCCCGGGCCGGAGGAACTGTCCCGGCTCAGCCTCGCGGAGCTGCTCGACATCCCCGTCACGGTCGTCTCCCGCACCTCCAGCCCCTTGAGCCAGGCCGCCGGCGCGGTCCATGTCATCACCCAGGACGACATCCGGCGCTCCGGTTCCCAGAGCCTGGCCGAAGCGCTGCGCCTCGCCCCGGGCATGGAGGTCGCGCAGGTGAGCTCCGTGAACTGGGCCGTCTCCTCCGCCGGCTTCAACGACACCTACGCCAACAAGCTGCTCGTCCTGCGCGACGGCCGCAGCCTCTACACGCCGCTCTTTTCCGGCACCTACTGGAACCAGCAGACCACCATCCTGCCCGACATCGAGAACATCGAGGTCGTGCTCGGCCCCGGTGCCAGCGTCTGGGGCGCGAACGCCGTCAACGGCGTGGTGAACGTCGTCTCCAAGAGCGCCTTCGACACCGTCGGCACGCTCGTCCAGACCGGCGGCGGCACCGAGCAGCTCGGCCGCGCCACCGTGCGCCACGGCGCGTTGCTGGGCGAGGAGCTCGCCTTCCGCGTCTATGCGCAGCAGCAGTTCCACGACGATTCGCGCACGCCCTCCGGAGACCGCGCGAACGACAGGTTCGAATCGACCCTCGGCGGCTTCCGCCTCGACTGGCGCGAGCCCGGCGAGGCCGAGTTCATGCTGAACGGCGAGATCCACCGCTCGGCCGGCGACGCCGCCGCCGTCACCCCGATCTACGCCCCGCCGTATGTGCAGACCGTCTTCGACGCGGACCGCAACCTCGGCGGCTTCCTCCTCGGCCGCTGGCGGAGGCACTTCTCCGAAGGCTCCGCCCTGACCGTGGACGCCTACTACGACGCCACCCGGATGGACCATCCGCAGTTCGAGGAAGACCGGGACATCGGCGAAATCGGCCTCCAATACGTGGCCGAACTCGGCGAGATCCACCGCCTGTCCGCCGGACTGAACTACCGCGTCGTCGCGGACGACTACCGCACCGTCGGCGCGGTGCTGATCGACCCGCCCTCCGATGTCCGGCACCTGCCCAGCGCCTTCGTGCAGGACGAGATCGAGCTTCTGCCCGAACGCCTGACCCTGACCCTCGGCACCAAGGTCGAGGGCGTCGAAGGCCACGGCGTCGAGGTCCAACCGGCCGCGCGGCTCGCCTGGACCCCGGTGAAGACCGTCACGGTCTGGAGCGCCGTCGCCCGCGCCGCCCGCACCCCGTCGCGCGCGGAACGGGACGCCACGGCCGTCTTCGAGGTCTATCCGCCGGGCACGCCCGGAATGCCCGATCCGAACTTCCCCACCGCCGTCGTCGCGATGGGCAGCGAGGACTTCGCGCCCGAGCACCTGCTCGCCCTGGAGACCGGCGCGCGTTGGCAGGCCCGGGACACGCTGAGCTTCGACGTGGCCGCCCACTGCCACATCTACGACGACCTCCGGACCATCAGCCCGGGCGCCCCCTATTTCGATCCGGTCAACAACGTCTTCGTCCTGCCGCAAAGCCCCGCGAACCTGATGCACGGCGTGAACTGGAGCGGCGAATTCGGCGTCCAGTGGAACCCCACCGCTCGCAGCCGCGTGCGTGCCAGCTACTCGTTCTTCTCGCCGGACCTGAAGCGCGACCAGGACTTCCCCGGCTCCACCGATGTCGCCTTCGCCGTGGACCGCAGCCCCCGCCACCAGGCCGCGCTCTGGGGCAGCATCGACCTGACCACGTCCCTCGAATTCGACGCCCGCCTGCGCTACGTCGGCGAACTCGCCGCCTCCGGCGTCCCCGACTACTGGGAACTCGACGCCCGCCTCGCCTGGCAGCCCCGGCCGGATCTGGAACTGGCCCTCATCGGCAAGAGCCTCCTGCACGACCGGCACGCCGAGTTCGGCACCTCCCAATACGGCGGCGCCCCGGTGGCCCTCGTCGAACGCAGCGTCTTCGCCCAGCTCACATGGCGTTTCTGAGAACCATCCCCTTGCGCCCGTCGCCGCGCTGGCTGGTCGCCGCGGCCCTGCTGCTGCTCGTCTGGGCGCTGGGCCTCCGGCTCGACGCCGCCGACGCCGCCTCCGAGACCCAGCTCAAGGCCGCCCTCATCTACCGCTTCGCCACCCTCGCCCAGTGGCCCGACACCGCCTTCGCCGACGCCGAGGCGCCCGTCGTCATCGCCGTCGTCGGCCGCCACGGACTGGAAGCCGCCGTGCGCGGCATCGCCGCCGACAAGAAGATCGGCAAGCGCCCCGTCCTCGTCGTCGCCGACCCGGACTTCAAGTCGGCGGTCCACGTGCTCGTGGTCGCCGCCGAGGGCGGCAGGACGGACTTGAAGGCCCTCTTCGGCCGCCTGGCCGAACGCCCCGTGCTCACCATCGGCGATCCCTCCGGCTTCTGCGCCGAGGGCGGCATGATCGGCCTCCGGCGCGAGGACGCGCGTCTGACCTTCGACGTGAACATCCGCGCCCTCCGCCGTGTCGAGTCCGCCGGGCTGAAGCTCAATCCCCAGGTCCTCAAGCTGGGCCGCATCGTCGAGGGAGGCGACGCCCCGTGATCCTCCGCGCCCTCCGCCGCCTCACCATCCGGCAGAAGCTCCTCCTCCTCAGCGTCGCCTCCAGCACCGTCGCCGTGGGCCTCGCCAGCGTCATCTTCGTCGCCATCGAGGTGACGCAGATCCGCGCCGACATCCTCCGGCGCGACACCGCCGTGGCCGAGACCATCGGCCAGCTCCTCGCCCCCGCCGTCAGCCTCGATCTCCCCATCGCCTCCGCCGACATCGCTTCCATCGTCGATGGCCATGAGATCCTCGGCGTCTCCCTCTACGGCGGCGAAGGCGCGCGGCGCGCGGCCCATCCCGAACCGGGCGCATCCGCCTTCCAGCCGCCCGAACGCGCGCCCGAACCCGGCACCCTCACCACCGTCGACGGCCGCGTGGTCATCGCCCGGCGCATCGTCTGGAACGGCGAACCCGTCGGCACCATCTACCTGGAGGCCACCCTCGTCGGCCTCGAATCCCGCATCCGCTCCATCGTCCTCAGCACCGCCGCCATCGCGCTCATGGGCCTCGGCGTCGCCTCCGTCCTCGCCCTCCGCTTCCAGCGCGTCATCAGCGGCCCGGTCGAACACCTGCTGGGCGTCATGAACCGCGTGGCCCACGAGACGAACTTCGACCTCCGCGCCCGCAAGTTCAACGACGACGAGCTCGGCCGCCTCGTCGCCGGCTTCAACACCATGCTCGGCGAGATCCAGCACCGCGACCAGGAGCTCAAGCGCTCGCGGGAGGAACTGGAGCAGCGCGTCGCCGAGCGCACCGAGGAGCTCCGCGCCAAGATCGCCGAGCTGGAACACAAGAAGGCCGAGCTCAAGTCCGCGATGGAGGCCGCCGAGGACGCCAACCGCGCCAAGTCCGCCTTCCTCGCCAACATGTCCCACGAGATCCGCACCCCGATGAACGGCATCATCGGCATGACGAACCTCGTCCTCGACACCCCGCTCAACCCCACCCAGCGCGACTTCACCCAGACCATCGCCCAGAGCGCCGAGGCCCTGCTGACCATCATCAACGACATCCTCGACTTCTCGAAGATCGAGGCCGGCAAGCTCCATTTCGAGACCGTCGATTTCGACCTCCGCGAGACCGCCGAGGGCTGCCTCGACGTCGTCGCCCAGCGCGCCCACGGCAAGGGCGTCGAGCTCTCCTGCTTCCTCCCCCAGGACATCCCCACCCGCCTGCGCGGCGATCCCGGCCGCATCCGCCAGATCGCCCTCAACCTCCTGAGCAACGCCGTCAAGTTCACCCATCAGGGCGAGGTCTCGCTCCACGTCTCCCTCGTCGAGCAATCCGCCGAAAGCGTCCTCCTCCGCTTCGAGGTCCGCGACTCCGGCATCGGCATCGATGCCGCCACCGTGCGGAACCTCTTCCAGCCCTTCTCCCAGGCCGATTCCTCCACCACGCGGAAATACGGCGGCACCGGCCTCGGCCTCGCCATCTCCCGCCAGCTCGTCCACCTCATGGACGGCCAGATCGGCGTCCACAGCGAACCCGGCAAGGGCTCCACCTTCTGGTTTACCCTCCGCCTCGCCCGCCAGCCCCACCCCGCGCCCGAGGCCACCGCGCGCTTCCTCCCGCCCGGTCTCCGCGTGCTCGTCGTGGACGACAACACCACCAACCGCCGCATCGCCGGGCACTACCTGCGCGGCTGGAAATGCGACCCCGCCTCCAGCCCCACCCCCGCCGAAGCGCTCGACCAGCTCCGCCGCGCCGATGCCGACGGGCACCCGTTCCAGATCGTGCTCCTCGACATGCAGATGCCCGAGATGGACGGCATCCAACTGGCCAAGACCGTCCGCGCCGACACCGGTCTCTCCGTCCAGCCACGCCTCGTCATGCTCAGTTCCCTCGGCGACCAGCTCCAGCATTCCGCCGCCGGGGCCGACGTGGCCGTCTGGCTCCCCAAGCCCGTCAAACATTCCACCCTCTTCAACGCCCTCGTCGAAGCCCTCTCCACCCGGCCGCTCCCGCACAACCCGACCACTTCCGCTCCAGTTCCCGCGCCGGACATCGTCCCCTCCGCCCCTGCGGTGGAACCTTTGCCCGCAGCTTCGGCCCCGCCCGCCGCCCCGGCCCCTTCGCAAGCCTCGACGCTCAAGATCCTCGTCGCCGAGGACAACTTGGTGAACCAGAAGGTCGCCGCCCGCTTCTTCGCCAAGCTCGGCCACAAGGTCGATCTCGTCGCCAACGGCATCGAAGCCGTCCAGGCCCTGGAACGCGAGGCCTACGACCTCATCTTCATGGACTGCCAGATGCCCGAGCTCGACGGCTACGAAGCCACCCGGCGCATCCGCTCCGAGTCCGCCGAGCAGGCCCGCCGCATCCGCATCATCGCAATGACCGCCAACGCCATGCAGGGCGACCGCGAAAAATGCCTCGAAGCCGGCATGGACGACTACATCGCCAAGCCCATCGACCTGAAATCCCTCCAAGCCGCCATCGAACGCAACGCCACTCCGGCGTAGCACCTGCGATCCGGTATCCGGCATCTGGGATCAGGGATCTGGGATCAGGGATCTGGGATCAGACATCTGGCCTCTGGCTTCCTCTCCCCGGATTCCCCACTCTCCCGCGCGTGCCAGCGCCCCAGCTCTCCATCGTCATCCCCGCCTTCAACGAGGAGAAGCTGCTGCCGTCCACCCTCGCCTCCATCCAACGGGCCGCCACCGCCCTGACCGAAGCCGGCGTCGGCCACGAACTCATCGTCTGCGACAACAACTCCACCGACCGCACCGGCGACCTTGCGCGCCTAGCCGGAGCCCGCGTCGTCTTCGAGCCCGTCAACCAGATCGGCCGCGCCCGCAACAGCGGCGCCGCCTTCGCGTTGGGCTCCTGGATTCTCTTCATCGACGCCGACTCCGAACCCACCGCCGATCTCTTCCGCGATGTCGCCGCCGTCATGCAACGGCCCGACGTCCTGCTCGTCGGCTGCACCCTGCGATTGGACGACGCCCCGCCGCTCGCCCGCGTCCTGACCCGTTGTTGGAACACCGCCAGCCGCACCCTGAAACTCGTCGCCGGCAGCTTCATCCTCGTGCGCAAGGACCTCTTCCGCGAAGTCGGCGGCTTCGCTCCCGGCATCTTCGCCGGCGAGGAACTCGACCTTGCCCGCCGCCTCCAGAAGCTCGGCCGCAAGCGCGGCTTGAAGACCGTCATCCTCGACCAACACCCGATGGTCACGTCGTCGCGCAAGCTCAAGCTCTACAA
>CBFGQE010000102.1:0-8965 GCA_965650815.1 uncultured bacterium | reverse complement strand
GAAACACCTCCGTCTATTGAGGCAATGTTTGTCCTCCGCCGGAATGCCGCTACCCCAGGCCGGGCCTCCCTGCCCGGCAAGCGAAGTCGGAGCGCGGACGGTCACATCCGCGAGGCTGCCACTCGTTCAGCCACCATTGAACGCGGTCAGGTCATGGGACGCTTTTTCCCAGTCCTCGTGCAATCGAGGCAAGCGGCTGTGGATGCCACCCAGTTCGCGGTTCAACTGCGCGGCGGCGCCACCGGGTTCGTAGCTCTCGGGGCGTTCCAGCAAGAGGACGATCTCCTTGTCGCGCGCCTCCAGTCGGGCGATCTCCGCCTCCAAGTCCTTGACCCGTTTTTCGAGGGCCTTCCTCTGGTCGGACTTGGCCTGGCGCTGGGCGGCTTCGATCCGCTTCTGCTCCTTGCGGTCGATCTTGGGTTCCGGCGCAGCGACGCGGGCCTGGGCCCCGGGCTGCTGGTTGGTCAGCTTCGGTCCGGCGGTCAGACCGGCGCGTTCACCGACGGCGGTCTTGTCGAGGTAGTATTGGTAGCCGCCGGGGTAGGGCTTGAGCTGGCCGGCGCGGACGTGGATGACGTGGTTGGCCAAGGCGCGGATGAAATAGACGTCGTGGCTGATGAAAATGAGCGTGCCCTCGAACTGCTTCAGCGCCTCGACGAGCGCGTCGATGCTCGCCATGTCCAAGTGCGTGGTGGGCTCGTCCATCAGCAGCAGGTTCGGCGGATCGAGCAGGAGACGCACGAGCGCCAAGCGGCTCTTCTCTCCACCGCTCAGCACGGAGACCTTCTTGAAGACGTCGTCGCCGCGGAAGAGGAAGCTGCCGAGCAGCGTGCGGACCTGCTGTTCGGTCACGCGGGCGGGGGTGTCGAGCGCTTCCTGCAGCACGCTGCGGTTCGCTTGGAGCATCTCCACGCGATACTGGGAGAAATAGCCGGACTTCACGTTGTGCCCGAGCGTGCGCACACCCGCCTGGGGTTCGAGCACGCCGGCGAGGAGCTTGAGCAAGGTGGATTTGCCCGCGCCGTTGGGACCGACGAGCACGATGCGCTGGCCGCGTTCGCACTCGAAGTCCACGCCTTCATAGACCTTGTTCGCGCCGTAGGCGTGGTGGATGCCCTCCAGCTTGATCACCCGCTGGCCGCTGCGCTGGGGCTGGGGGAAACGGAAGCCAACGGTCGGGCCGTCGCTTTCGGGCGGGGCGACCATCTCCTCGCGGATGCGCTCGATCTGCTTGAGTTTGCTCTGGGCCTGGGTGGCCTTGGAGCTCTTGGCGCCGAAGCGGTCCACGAACTCCTGCAACTGGTCGATCTTGCGCTGGGCGTTCTTGGCCGTGGCGACCAATTGCGCCTCGTTGGCGGCGCGTTGTTCGAGGAACGAGTCGTAGTTGCCCGTGTAGCGGAAGAGGCGGCTGTGGCGGATCTCCACCGTGTGGGTGGTGAGCTGGTTCAGGAACTCGCGATCATGCGAGATCATCAGGATCGCGCCGGGATAGCCCTTCAAATAGCCCTGGAACCAGATCAACGCTTCGAGGTCGAGGTGATTGGTCGGCTCGTCCAGCATGAGCAGGTCCGGCTCCTGCACCAGCAGGCGGGCGAGGTGAGCGCGCATGACCCAGCCGCCGCTCATCTCGCGGGCGGGCCGGTGGTAGTCGGATTCGCGGAAGCTCAGGCCGGCGAGCATCCGCTTGGCCTTGGCCTCGGCCGCGCCGTCGCCCTCGCCATGCATCGTGGCGATCTCCAGCACCGTTTCGTCGCCCACGGGCGTGCTCTCCTGGGGAAGGAAGCCGAGGGTGGTGCCGCGGATGAGTGTGACCTGGCCGTCGTCGGGCGTCTCCTCGCCGAGGATGATCTTGAACAGGGTGGATTTGCCCGCGCCGTTGGGACCGACCAGGCCGACCCGGTTGCCGTGGGTAATGGACAGAGTCGCCTCCTCGAACAGGGTGCGGCCGCCAAAGGTTTTGCTCACTCCGGAAAACGTCAGCATGAGCCGCGCATGAAACGGGACGGGAAAGAATCCGTCGAGGCGGGAATTTCAAGCCCGAGGGAAGTCGGAGTGCTGGGCGCTCGAACGGCCGACTCCGGCCCCCGTCGCCTCACCTTTCCCAGCACCCCTGCCCCGCCTCCCTGGCGTGGTCGCGTTTTGGCTCCGGTCAATTTTCCCAGAGCCGCACACGGAAATACTGCTGATCACCGGCCGCTTCGCCGCTGACGACGCGCTCGCCGCCCGGCACCGGCGCGCCGTCGTTGCCCGGCGCGGGCCACACGATCCAGTCGGTCAGATTCGTCGAAACTTCGATCTGGAAGGAGCGGTTGGTCGGCAGCTCGAACTGGAACGAGGCCGCGCCCTCGGCCAAGGCGAACTCCGGCCGGAACAGGCTGGTGTCGGAACGCGGATCGGTGCCGGTGAGGAACTCCTCCCGGTTCGTCCGCCGATCCAAGTCATGGTCTTCGTCCGCGCCCGTCTGCGTGTCGCCGGGCTGGAAAACGTTGGTCTGCCATTGCGCGAAGGTCTGCCGTGCGGGCAGCGCGTTGGTGATCCACTGCGCGAGGAGCGCGAGATTGGCGGCGTCGAGTTCGGAGGTGGCCAGCGGCGGCATCCGGGTGAAGCCGTTGGTCGCGCCGACGCGGTTGTAGAGGATCGAGTGGAGCAGATCGCCGGGCACGACGAGCAGGTTGGCCGGATCGCCGCCGTTGTTCGCGGCCGGTCCGTAGAGCAACCCGGTGTCGCCCAAAGCCAGCTCCGGACGCCCATCCCAGGCGGTGGGCGCGGAGCCGCCGGCCTTGTGGCAATAGGCGCAATTGACCGCGAGGTAGGAACTGGCGCGGGCTTCGAGCGAGACCGATTCGTCGCCGGGCGCGTGATGGCGCGGCAAGGTTTCGGAGGGATCGGGCTCATTGGCCAAGTAGCCGGCGGAGCGCAGCAGCTCCAACTGGTTTCCGGAGAAGCCGTGGATGTCGTTCGTGCGGTTGAGCTGGCGGGTGTTGAAGGACAGCGAGAATCCGGCCTGAGGCGTGTGGCAGACCATGCACTCGGCGCGGCTGGGGATGCGCCAATTCTGCGTCTGCACCGCGCCGTTGTTGGTGACGGACAGGTTGAAGTTCACCCCTTCGTCCGCAACCAGCGTCGCCTCCGTCCCGGCGTCGTTCCATCGGTAGCTGACGCCGTAGGCTCCGGCCTGGTTCTTCACCAGCAAGCGCGTCTCCAGCCGTTTCTTCGTGGCAGGATTGCCGCGCTCCAGTTCGAGATCGAAATGCTTCACCCAGACCGTGCCCGCCGGATAGTTCCACAAACCGTCGCGCGACCAGGTCATCGTGTTCGTCGCATCGGGCACGACGAACCAGCGGCGCTTCAGCGCGTGGTCGCTCCAGAACGGGAGGTTCACCGCGTAGGGCAACACGCCCTGTGACGGAGCCAGCGCCTGCGGATCGGCGAAGAGCCCGGTTTCGGCCAAGGTCTGCGGATAGCTGCCCACCGCCGTGGTGACGACGAGACGGAGAATGCGCCCACCATCGATGTCGGCCAGCAGCACGTCGTTGTTCGAGGGGTCTCGGCCGAACGCCACGATGCCGCCCTCGCCCGCGATGCGCTGGACGGTCGGTGCGCCGACGGCATTGGTCCGTAGCGTCCAGATGTTGCCCGAGCCGTAGTCGGCGAAGAAGTAGAGCCCTTCAAACGCCGGGAAGCGGTTGTTCCGCGCAACCAAACCGCCCGTCACGGAATTGCCCTGGAAGGTGCCGGAGCCGCGCGCGTAGGAGTAGATGGGCGTCTTGTGGACGGTGTTGAAATTGGCCGGAGCCGAGCCGGACTTGGGTCCGTTCAACGTGCCCTCGCGGAAGGCCCAGCCGTAGTTACCGCCGGAGGTCACGATGTCGATCTCCTCGCGCGCGCCCTGTCCGACATCGCCGACCCACAACCATCCGGTCACAGGGTCGAAGGACATTCTCCACGGATTGCGCATCCCCACGGCCCAGAACTCGGTGCGCACGGTGGTCGGATTGACGGTCGCGCCATTGAAGCTGGTGGCACCGACGAACGGGTTGTCCGACGGCACCGCGTATCGGGCGACGCCGCCATCGCGGATCACGGCGGCGTGGGTGTTTGGTTCCAAGCTGCTCGGACGCTTGTCCACGTCGATGCGGAGAATCGCGGAGAAGAAGTCGGCGTTGATCTTCTGGCTGTTGTTGTATTGGTCGTCGCCACCGCCCTCGTCGCCGGTGGCGATGTAGAGATAGCCGTCGGGACCGAAGTGGAGATCGCCACCGTTGTGGTTGTCGGCGTCGTCGCGCTGCTCCAACAGGATGAGCTCGGAAGCGGTGTCGGCGGCGTTCGGATTGGCCGCCTGGGTGGTGAAACGGGAAACGCGGTTATAGACCACGCCGCTCTTGGTCACGGAATAGAAGACGAAGAAGAACCGGTTCGTGGCATAGCCGGGATGGAAGGCCAATCCCAGCAAGCCCTGCTCGCTCTGGGTGCGGATCGACTCGCCGCGCGAAGTCAGAAGCGCGGGCAGATTCAAGAAGGTTCCCGCCGAAGGATTCGCCGCGAAGATGTTGGTGAAGACGCGGAGCAACCCGCCCTTTTCACAGACAAAAAGCCGATTGGTTTCGCCCGGCGGTGTGGCCAGCGCGACGGGCTGGGAGAGACCGGAGAACGCGGTCTGCAGGGCGATGGTCGTGGCCGGGGGCGCGGAGGGCACATTTAGCACGTTGTTGGTCAGGCGCAGAAAGCCCGCGACATCGACCGTGACCGTGGCCGGCTCCGAGGTTCCACCGACTCCGCTCACGCGATAGGTGAACGCATCCGAAGTCGCCGCTCCGCCGCCATGCGCGTAGTGGATGCGTCCTTGGCCGTCGGCCGAAGCGGTGCCGAACTGCGGAGCCTGCACGATCTCGACGCTGGCGGCATTGACGCTTCCCGTGTCGTTGTTGAGCACGGGAAACAATCCATGCTGGCCGCGATGGATGGAGAACCGGTCCGCCGCGGCGGTCGGCGGC
This sequence comes from uncultured bacterium, assembly GCA_965650815.1. Classification (GTDB taxonomy): domain Bacteria; phylum Verrucomicrobiota; class Verrucomicrobiia; order Limisphaerales; family CANJSG01; genus CANJSG01. The sequence continues at coordinate 3,971 of CBFGQE010000102.1, read as the reverse complement.
GCGATGGTTGCGTCCGGTCCGGCGGTGAAGCTGGCCTGGATTTCCGCTGGCGTGAGCGCCGCATCGTGGACGCGCAACTCGTGCAGCGCCACATGGGCGTTCATGTCGCCGCTCCACTGCGACCGCCCGATCCAGTTGTTCACGTCGTTCAGCGACGCCAAGCGGAAGCCGAGATCGACCGACGCGACGAAGGCCCCGTTCCGATACCAGCGCAATTGCCCGCCATTCGCGCCAAAGCTCCCGGCCTGGTCCTCGAAGACCAGCACGTAGTGGTAGCGCGTGCCCGCCGAGGTGCTGAGCGCCGAATCGGTGATCAACGTTCCGCCGCCATTGATCCGGCCTTCCAACCGTTGCTCGTTCAAGCTGCCGCCGCGCGACAAGGCCAGCAGGATGTCGTCCGACGACTCCGTTCCCCCCGGCGCAGTCGTGCCGTCGCCGGTGACTTCGCCCGGGGCCCCGCCGCCGATTCCGGCGATGTTCATGTTCCCGCAGTCGATCAGCCGCTGCCACGACTTGTGCGACAGCGGCGCGGCCCAAAGCTCGAAGGTCAGATCGGTCTTCGAGGATACCAAGCCGTTCGGCAGGTCCACATACGCCGAGATGGTGCTCTGCCCCACGTTGCCGGAAGTCGTGCCCGGCAGGGTCAGGGCCGATCCGTTCCGCGTCGCGCCCACTCCTCGAACCACCGCTTCGGACCCGCCCACCGAATCGACCAAAACCGTTCCTGCCGCCACCGTGCCGGAAGGCTCATTGAAGGACCAGCGATGAACCAAAGCCGCCGAAGCCGAAAACATTCCCCCCATCCAAACCACGCAGGCCCAGAGCCAAGCAGCCCGTAATCCCAAGGCCACGATGCCTGTCCGCAGTTTATTCGAGGGGGTGAGCATGGCGCGCCGGGTGTTGGCATTGCATATACAGGGCACATCCACGCAAGCCAGCCTAAACTGGACTCGCAGTGAAACTTTTTAGGACACACCCCATCGATCCCCCACCAATGGACGATCCCGCCCCCTTCCAACAGCCGGTTCGTGGCGCATGGTATTTGAGCGGCTGTCTTTCCTCCGCCCGCTCAAGTCCCTCGCCCACATTGACGATACCTCTGCGGTAGCTGCGCGCTGTCCGGGGACGTTCATGGCCGGAATCGGCACCGGTTCCCGGATGATCGCCATGAAAAAACGCATCCTCTTCGTCGATGACGAAGCCGAGGTCCTCGCCCAACTGGAGCGCGACCTCGCGGCTCTGTCCACGCCGTGGGAAGCGGCCTTCGCCGCCTCCGGCAACGAGGCGATCGAGCGGCTGCGATCCTCCGCGTTCGACGTCGTCGTCGCCGACATGCACATGCCCGGCATGACCGGGGCCGATCTCCTCAACCGCGTGGGCCAGGAGCATCCCGGCACGCTGCGCTTCATCCGTTCGAGCTTCGCGGACAAGGAACTGATGATGACCTGCGTCTGGGGCCACCATCATTTCATTCCCAAGCCGGTCGCGGCCTCCGAGCTCGTCTCCACCCTGCAGCGCGCCCTCGCGCTCGACGCCTGGATGGGCACGGACCGGGTGAAGGCGCTCGTGGCCAAGGTGCAGAATTTCCCCAGCCTGCCCTCGGTCTATTTCGAGGTCGTCAAACACCTCGAATCGCCCAACGCCAGCGTGGACCAGATCGCGGACGCCATCGCCAAGGATCTCGCGATGACGGCCAAGCTGCTCCAGATGGTGAACTCCGCCTTCTTCGGGCTCCCGGAAAAGATCACCAGTCCTTCGCACGCGATCCTCACGCTCGGCATGGAGACGGTCCGCTCCATCCTGCTCTGCATCCAGGTTTACTCGAAGGCCGACCAGACCAAGGCCAGCCGGCTCTCACTCGATTCCCTCTGGGCTCACAGCCTCGCGGTCGGCACCGCCGCCAAGCGCATCACGCTGCACCAGACCGGCGACGCCAAGGCCGCCGACGAAGCCTTCACCGCCGGCCTGTTGCACGACATCGGCAAGCTCATCCTCTCCAGCAATCTCGGCGACGCCTACAACGCCGTGCTCAACGCCTCCACCACCGGCGAGGAACCGCTCTGGGCCGTCGAGGAACGCGAACTCGGCGCGAGCCACGCCGATGTCGGCGCGTATCTCCTCGGGCTCTGGAGCATGCCCGTGCCCCTGCTCGAAGCCGCCGCCTTTCACCACCACCCGGAACGCGGGGCCACGCGCGAATTCTGCGCCACCATCGCCGTCCACGCGGCCAATGCCTTCCTCCGCGAAAAGCAGACCCGCCCCGGCGACAAGACCGTTCCCGGACTGAACCTGGAGTTTCTCGCCTCCCTCGGCCTGGCCGACCGCGTGGACGCGTGGCGCCTCGTGGCCGAAGGCAAACCCGCGCCGCGCCCGCAGCCCGCCCCGGAGGCCAAAACCGGGGCCGTGTCCGCGCCACCGCCTCCCGTGCCCGCACACGGTCGCCCCGCTCCCTGGTGGCTGTGGATCGGCGCACCGGCCGCCGCCAGCGTGGCCCTGGTGCTGATCCTCTCCCAATTCGCCGAGAAACCGGGAAGCCGTCCCGCCCGTCCGACAACGTTCGCCGCCGCCACCCCTGAAAAACCCTCGCCCCCGACCCCGCAGCCCGCGGCCGCGGTGGCAACACCGGCAGAGCCCGACAAGAGCCCCGTGGCCGAGCCTGTCCTCGTGGAACCCGCCCCGGTTCATCAGAAACCCGTGTCCCTGGCGACCCCGCCCGCTTCCATTCCAGCCGCCCCCGCCCCGCCTGTGGCCAAGCCGATCGACTATCGGCTCCAGGGCATCTTCTTCGGCTCGAAGCGTCCTTCCGCCACGATCAACGGTCGGCTGGTTTTCGCCGGAGACCTCGTATCCGGCGCCGAAGTCGTCTCCATCGGCCGCAGCAACGTGCTGCTCAGCGTCCACGGCGAGACCCGCGAGCTGACGCTGCGCTGAGCGGAAACGACGCCGTCGAACCGGAACCGCGTGGATGGTCCAGCCCGCGAGCCCGGCCGGACTTCATCGCGGCGGCCTGGGTCCGGCCTTCCATCTCCGCCCGGACACGGCGCGCGATCCCTCCAGATGGAACCGCAGCGGCAGATCCACCGCCCGCGAGATCCCGATCCTCGGCCCGATCCGCAACGGGGCCCGTTCCGCGAGAAAAGCGGCCGCGTCCGGGTTGCGCGCAATGATTACGGGCGATTCCGCCGAGCACAGATCCGTCCCGTCCAGCGCACGATCAATGCCCAGCACCGCGCAGATCCGGCCGGGTCCGGAGGCGTTCGCGCCGATGTCCGGCTCGATGGCGCGGACCAGCACCGCTTCGGCCACGCCTTCGGCGCAGCACACCGCGTTGAAGCAATGGTGGACGCCGTAGATGAAATACACGTAGGCCCGGCCCGGCGGCCCCCACATCGACGCGTTCCGCGCCGTCCGGCCCTTCGCGGCGTGGCAGGCCGGATCACCCGCAGCGAGATACGCCTCCGTCTCCACGATCCGCCCCCCGGTCCAACCCGCCTCCGTGCGCCTCAGGAGCCAGTGCCCGAGCAGCTCCGGCGCGACCACGGCCGCCGAGCGGTCGTAGAATTCTCGCGGCAACGGGGACGGCGTCATTTCTCGGAAAAGTTGGCTCAAGAACGGTCCGAGCGGACAGGCCGCAGCAAGACATCTCGTCCCGGACCGAAGTATCGCTGATCCGCCAGACCAACGACTCGTTCCGGATCAGACGACCGACTCGACGATGCGCACATCGATGGCGTGCATCCCGGCGGCCCGGATGCCCTGGAGACCGAGTTCCGTGTCCTCGTAGGCGCGGCAGAACCTCGGATCGACGCCGATGCGCCGCGCGGCTTCCAGGAAGATGTCGGGTGCGGGCTTCTGGTTCACCACGTCCTCGCTGGTGACGACGGCGGCGAACCATTCGCGGATGCCGAGATGGACAAGCACGTCGTTGATCACATGGCGGCTGCCGCCGGAAGCGACGGCCATCGGGAGCT
>CBFGQE010000101.1:0-9009 GCA_965650815.1 uncultured bacterium | reverse complement strand
GTGCGCTCCGGCGGATCTCCGCGATGGCCCAGGCGGCGTGTTCGGCGATCAAGGGTTCCGGGTCGGCGGCGGCGCGGGCCAAGGCAGGCAACGCCGAGGCGTCGCCGATGTTCCCCAGGGCCACGCAGACGTTGCGCAGCAGGCCCCGGCGTTTGGTGCGGAGAATGGGCGACCCGGCGAAGCGCTGTTTGAAGGCGGCTTGATCCAGGGACAGCAGTTCCAGCAAGTCGGGCACCTCCAGATCGGTCCGCGCGTGGTCCCGCATGATGCGGCCTTCGCGGGCAAACTTGTTCCACGGACACGCGGCCAGGCAGTCGTCGCAGCCGTAGATGCGGTTGCCGATGGCGGGTCGCAGCTCGATGGGAATGGGGCCCTTCAGTTCGATGGTCAGGTAGGAGATGCAGCGGCGCGCATCCAGGGCGAAGGGCGCGGTGATCGCCTGCGTGGGACAGGCCACAAGGCATCGCGTGCAATGGCCGCAGCGGTTGTGCTCGGGTTCGTCCGGCTCAAGCGCCAGCCCGGTGATGATCTCGGAGAGGAAGAACCAGTTGCCCAGCTTGCGGCCGATGAGGTTGGTGTGTTTGCCAACGAAGCCGAGTCCGGCGCGCTGGGCCAAGTCGCGCTCCAGCAACGGCCCGGTATCGACATACCAGAGGGACCGTCCGTCCTGCCCGGCCAATTCGTCGATGAACGCGGTCAACGCCTTCAGCTTCTCGGCCAGGACATCGTGGTAGTCCGCATACCGCGCATAGCGCGCGACCACTCCGGTGGCTTCGGGCATCCGGCGTCCGGCATCCGGCACCGGCTCGCGATGGTAGCTCGTCGCCAGCACCACGAGACTGCGTGCCCCGGGCAGGACTTTCTTGGGATCGACGCGCTTTTCCGCGTTGCGGGCCAGCCACTGCATCTCGCCGTTGCGGCCGTCCTTCAGCCACGCCTCGAATTCCGCGCGGTGGTCGGGGGCGTCGGCGGTCGTGAAGCGGCAGGCATCGAACCCGAGCTCCAGGGCGCGCTGGCGGATGGCTTCTTTCACCGGGGTGTTTGCCGCATCTGGTGGAACTGGTGGACGACGTGCTGGGCTACTTCGCGGGCCGAACGCATCTCCACGCTGATGAGCACGTCGGCCAGCCGGTAGAACGGTTCCCGCGCGGCGAGCAGTTCGCGGATCTTCGCCTGCGGGTCGGGCGTCTGGAGCAGCGGGCGGTGCGTCATGTGGCGCACGCGTTCGTAGATGGTCTCGGGCGAGGCCCAGAGGCAGACCACGAGCGCGTGGGACTGGAGCGAGGCGAGGTTGTCCGGATCGACGATCAGGCCGCCGCCGGTGGAGATCACGAGGCGGTCGCGGTCGGCCAGGCTGCGGACGAGATTCTTCTCCATGCCGCGGAAGACGCCCTCGCCGTGGTCGGCGAAGATCTCGCGGATGCTGCGGCCGGCCTCGCGCTCGATGCGCTCGTCGGTGTCGAGGAACTCGAAGCCGAGGTGCTCCGCCACCATGCGGCCCACGGTGCTCTTGCCGACTCCCATGAAGCCGGCGAGGGCGAGGTTGCGGATGTTCCGGGGCGCGTTCATGCGGGAGTCCATAACCGACCGGCGACGGGCATCGCACGCGGATTCTTCGGGGCCTGGGCGCGGCTTCCCCGCGCGCCGCTGCTCAAGTCCTCCACGGGTCCGGCCGAGGAACCGGATGAGGGGCCGCGAGGCGTTCGACGTTTCGCATCTTCGACACGGCCCCTTCCCTGCTCCTTTTCCGATCCGAGAAACCATCGCCTTGATCCGCGTCCGCCGCGCGCCGCACATGGCCGCGTCCACCGCCGGCGTGTTCTCAAAAGCGCGATTGAATCCTTCGATGCTACAGCGGAACCAGGGCTGAACACGGCCGACGAGACAGGGGGAAGACAATTTTTCCGGAATTTGGGAAACGCCTCCGCCGGAGGTGTCATCAGGGCTGACAGATGTGTCTCCTCTGCTGCGGGGAAGCGCGATTTTCTGGGTCGGCATCGCCGCTGCTATCTCCCCGTTCGTTATGAAGTCAGCTGGGTTTTTCAAAAATGGTGGCCGGTGGCTGGGTCTGCTGGCCGTGGCATGGGTGGGCATCGCGGGTGCGGCGGAGAACGAATCGCCGCGGATGATGGTGCTGGAGTTCAAGGTGACGCCCGGCGGCGTCAGCCTGTTGGCGGCGACGAACGTCGTGGGCCGGGCCAAGCCGCAGCCGGACGCGCCGGCGGGCATCGAGTATCAGGTCCGCTCGGCCGACAGCGAGGTGCTGCAGCGCGGCACGGTGAACAACCCGCTGGTGCTCCGCACCTGCTTCGAGGAAGTGCCCGGCTCCGGCGAGCTGAGCACCAAGTTCGTCGAGCTGCCCGAGGCGCACCTCGTCGTGCGCGTGCCGGCCAACGAAGCCGCCAGCTCCATCCGCTTCTACGAGCGCGCCGCCGTCGGCAGCCGCGCCGCCAGTTCCACCCCCCGCCTTCTCGGCGAGATTTCCCTGAAGTAATTCCATGAGCGTCTCCCTGCCTGCCCCCGCTCCCGTCGTCCGCTGGTTCGCCCGCGCCGTCGTCTGGTTGAGCATCCTTTCGTCCGGCCTCTCCGTCTTCGGCCAGGAATCCTTCAACGTCCTGAACAACGGCCCCTCCGCCAACCGGATCAACATCGTGGTCCTGTCCGAGGGCTACAAGGCGTCCGAGCTCGCCCAGTTCCGCATCGACGTGACCAACACCGTGGAGGCGCTGGTCAACCAGCCGCCGTTCTCCCTGTATCGCCACATGTTCAACGGCTACGGCATCGCCGTGGCGTCGAAGGACTCCGGCGCGGACGACCCCAGCGCGGGCGTCTTCAAGGACACCTACTTCAACGCCACCTTCGACAGCTATGGCACCGCCCGGCTGCTGACCATCCCGCCGAACAACTTCGACTACAACTCGGCCAACGGGAACTCGAAGGTCAGCGCCCTGCTCAACCAGTTCATGCCCGAGTGGGACATCGTCGTGATCCTCGTGAACGACTCCCAGTATGGCGGCGCCGGCGGCAACTTCCTCACCGCCTCCAAGCACGCCAGCTCCGCCGAGATCGTCCGGCACGAGATGGGCCATTCGTTCGCCGGGCTCGGAGACGAATACACCACCGCGTATCCCGGCTACCCCGCGATCGAGGAGCCGAACACCACCCGCGAGACCAACCGGAACAACATCAAGTGGAAGGCCTGGCTCAAGTCCTCCACCCCCACGCCCACCCCCGCCACCACGGCCTACAACTCCGTCGTCGGTCTCTTCCAGGGCGCCCACTACAACACCACCGGCTGGTATCGCCCCAAGCTCGACTGCAAGATGCGCACGCTGAACAAGCCCTACTGCGAGGTCTGCTCGGAGACGCTCATCACCCGCGCCTACGGCCGCATCAACGCCGCCGGCGATCCCCTGACCAGCGCCCAGTCCAGCCTCGTGGCCGACAGCGGCTCCCTCCTGCACCTGGACGTGAACCCGCTCGTGCCCAGCGAGACCCGCAGCGTCCAATGGTCGCTCAACAACGTCTCCATCCCCGGCGCCACCAACATCTCGCTCGCGCTGGATTCCGCCCTGCTGGTCCCCGGCACGAACTTCATCCGCTGCATCGTCCGCGACACCACCGCGCTGGTGAAGAACGACCCGTCGAACAGGCTCCAGGGCGTGGTCGAGTGGAAGGTGGCGCTCTCCGCCGGCGGCCAGCTGGCGATGGACCCCCCGGTCTGGCTCGGCGGCGGACGCCTCGCGCTGCGCATGACCGGATACGCGCCCAAAGGCGTGGTCCTCCAGGCCACCTCCGACTTCGTCCACTGGACCGACCTGTCCGTGCACGGCCCGCTCAACGGCGAGCTGAACGTCACGAACATCATTCCCTCCAGCGTCAGCGCCGTCGGCTTCCGGCTCCAGGCAGCGGAGTAGTCGCGGGGCACAGCCACGCTTTGAGCAACAGAAGCGCGAGCAGCCAACCCGCGAGGCCGACAAAGGCCGGTGCCAGGTGGACCGGGCTCGTGTAGCCGACGGCGTAGTGCACGCCGATGGCCGCCGCGAAAGCCGGCAATCCGGCCAGCAGATAGGTCCACCACAACCAACGTCGGCCGGGGCCGATGCCCCATTGGGCGGAGAGCCAGACGGCCAGCCCCGTCGCGATCAGCATCCCGCCCAGACTGGCGCGGTCATGCGCCACGAGCGGCACCAGCCGCTCGTTGGCCGACACCAACGCCTCGCGGGTCGTGCCGAGGAACTCGAGGTCTTCCCGCACGAACACCTCGGAGATGCCGATCACGGAGATCACCAGCCCGGCTCCGACAACGCCCAGGCCGATCAAGACCATCAAAAGCTGGCCCCATTGGCCACGACGCCATGCGGTGGATTCTTCCCAGTCCACGCCTTCGGGCCGCTGTGGCCGGGGCACACGGGCATACAGGGTCAGCAGCAGGAACTGGAACAGCACCGCGCTGACAAAGGCGTGGAAGGGATCGAAATACCCGAACCCGAGGAAGAGGAAGAAGCTGAAGAAGCCGGCCAGCGCCGAGGACACGACCGTCATCTTGGCCCAATGCCGTCCTCGACCCATGCCACCCAGCGCGAGCCCCAGATACAGCACGGCGCAACTGACCATGACCCCGGCCAGCGTCACGCGATCATGCGCCATGAAGGGCAGCAGCTTGTCGTTCAAGGCCGCCAACTGCGACCGGTTCAATCCGCAAAACACCTCGTCGTAGGGCAGCACCACGCGGGTGGAGGCGACCACCAACGCGATCACGCTTCCGACCAAGAGCCCCGCGCCCATCAACGCCGCCCAGAACCCGGCGGTGCGCGACCACGGCAATGCATCTTCCGGGGCCGTCGGTTCCGATCCGAGGCTGAGCAGCGCTTCGTTGATGCGTTTCGGAAGTCCCGGGCCCGAGAAGAACAGCCCGGTGTCGAGCATCGCCACATGGGCTCCCGCCTGGAGCAGCGCTTGGGCATCCCTCGGGGAATGCGCGCCTCCCGCGAGGATCAACACGGGCGGGTTGCCGTGAGCGGCGAGTTCTCCGACACAGGCCAGCACCGCCCTGAAATGGGCTTGGCCTTCGGATCGGCCGTGGTCGGTCTCCGCGCGGATTTGAACACCGTCAATTCCCGGGCGGCTCGCCATGCTCCACATCTCCAGAAGATGCCCGGCCGACACATCGGCGGACACGCTGATCAAGCCAATCGCTGAAGACGTCTCGCTCTGGATGCTGTCCGCGAAGGCCCGTAGGCGGTCCTCTGGCCCGGTGTCGTTCTCCAAATCCAAGACGAATCCATCAGCCAGATCGGCCAAGGCCTTCACGGCTTCGGCGATTCGTGCCGGACTCAACGAGCCGGACAATCGGACCAGACGCCGCGTCTGAGCCGGGGAGGATCGTTGGAGGCACGCCTTCACCGCTTCCAAATGGCAACATGCGAGCGGAGCGTCCCGACGGATGGTTCCTGTTCGGAGATCCCAACGGGCGGGTGTCGGCAGCGACCCGGTTTCGCCCACCGGCCCCAGTTCCATCAAGCCGACTCCGAACCGCTCCAGGGCCGCCAACCCGCGTCCTTCTCCCACCAGAGACGCTGAGAGCCCGGTCGGGCTCGCCAGCGGAAGGCCGGCGTGAACGGAGCGAAGCCGGGAGTCGGGCCGCGAATGCCCGAAGAAGTCCACCACCGCCGGACCACCCGGCAATCGGCTCAATCCATCCAGGAAGAGCCGCGTCAGCCGTTGCGCTTTATCCGGCCCGATCCGCTGGAACACCGGCCGGATCAGCGTGTGATAGGTCCAGTCCGGCATGGGCTCGTGCGGGAGGTTCAGCCCACCAGCCGATACCAGTTGTCGCGCTGCTTCGGCTCGTAGCCGAGTTCGGTGATGAGGCGCTGCATGTCGGCCACGCCCATGCGGAAGGTGGTGCCGGCGCTGCTGACCACGTTCTCCTCGATCATGATCGAGCCCAGATCGTTCGCCCCATACTTGAGCGCCACCTGCCCGATCTCCTGGCCCTGCGTGACCCACGAGCTTTGGATGCTCGGGATGTTGTCGAGGTAGATGCGAGCCAGCGCCTGCATCTTGAGATACTCGTGCGAGCCGACGGTCGGCGCCTTCAGCACGGCGTTCTCCGGCTGGAAGGTCCAACAGATGAAGGCGGTGAACGCGCCGCCTTTCAATGAACCGTTCTCCAGCGCCGTCGCGTAAGCGGCGGAACGTTCCATCGGGCTTTGAGCTTCGAGCGTCGTCATTCGCGCCAGCGACGCGTCCTGCTGGCTCCGCACCACTTCCAAGTGCTCCAAGCGATCCTCCACCGTCTCCACATGGCCGAACATCATCGTGACCGAGCTGGCCAGGCCGAGGCGATGGGCCACGTCCATCACGCCCATCCACTCGGCCGTGTTGGCCTTGAGCGGCGCGATGCGTTTGCGGACGCGGTCCACGAGGATCTCGCCGCCACCGCCGGGCAGGCTGCCCATTCCGGCCGCGACGAAGTCCTTGAGGATCGATTCGACCGGTTCGTTGAAGACTTCTTGGAAATGGACGAACTCGCTCGGACTGAAGCCGTGGATGTTGAAGCCGGGAAACTTGTCACGAACGTGGCTCAGGAGATCGAGATACCACTGCTTGGTCAGCTTGGGATGGTGCCCGCCCTGCATCAGCATCTGCGAACCGCCAAGGGCGATGGTCTCCTCGATCTTCTTGTCCAGCTCGTCGAGCGTGATGACGTAGTGGTCCGCGTCCTTCTCCGTTCGCCAGAACGCGCAGAACTTGCAGTAGACGTTGCAGACGTTGGTGTAGTTGACGTTGCGATCGACGATGTAGGTGACGACGTCGTTGCCGCGTCCGCCGTGGGCGGCGGCGCGGTGGAGCTGGCGGCGGCGGTCGGCCAACGCGCCGACTTCTTCCAACGGCAGGGCATAGAGGCGGCGGGCCTCGTCGAGGGAGATGCGGCCGCCGTCCCAGACTTTCTGGAGCAACGTGTCGAGCGACGCGTCGTAGATCATGGCGGGAGCCTAGCAGCGCGCGGAGGGAAACCAAGCGCGCGGGACACTTCGCAGCGGGGCTAACCGTGGCGGTTAGCGCGGCTCAAAACGGCTTGGGCGGCATCATCAGGCGGATGCCGCCGATCAGGCAGCAGAGCGCGCCGCCGAGACCGAGGGGGCCCTTGATGTCGAAGCTGCCGACCATGCTGGAACTCTGCTTCATGACCGCGAGCACGCCCATGACCAAAAGCCCGCAACCCAAGAACAGAACGGCGATCCCGATATACTTCTTCATCTCCGCCAAACTTGGCGTCGCCGCCGGGCAATGACAGCCAATTCTCCGGCAAAAGCCGCAGGATCGGAGCGCGGAGCATCGCTCCGCCGGGACGCGCTCTGGCAGCGGGTTGTGACTTCCTCATGAGCGCTCCCGCCGCTTGGAAAGGATACCCGTCCGGCATGCGGCGGAGCGATGCTCCGCGCTCCGATCCGGGCGTTTCAGCGGACGAAGACCGGATCGAACACCTCCCGCCCCGAGTGCTTCCGCAGCAGTTCGGCGAACTTCGCCAAGCCGCGCTTCTCGTCCTCGCCCAGGTGGTAGTGGATGTGCCAACCGAGGTAGTCGCGGCGGAAGCCTTCGTCGAACTCCGTCCGGTCGCGGACGATGTCCTCCAGCGTCTCGCGGCCGAAGTCGCGGGCTTCGCGGAGGATGCGCCGCAGGTCCGTCGTGTCCTTGTCCCGGCGCAGCACCCACACGGCATAGACGAACGGCAGTCCGGTGAGCTCCAGCCAAGCCGCGCCGAGATCCCAGATGCGGCGGTCCGGATTCGTGCGCAGATAGCGGATCGCGGGATCGCCGATGAGCAGCACGTTCTCCGGCATCAGCTCGGCGTCGTAGTCGAGCAGCGGGATGAAGTCGGGCCGAAGCCCCTTCTCCGCGAGGAGCACCTTCAGCAGGTTGACGCTGGTCAACGAGGCGGGATCGAGATGCACCTGGGTGATTTCCTCCAGCGGTCCGGTGTGGGCGAGATAGACGCTCTTCACCTCGCCGAGCGAGCCGATGCAGATGCCGTCGAGGATGTCGTAGCCGGCGTGGAAGAGCGCTTCGGTCACGCTGAGAAGGGCGGCGTCGAGCTTGCCGTCGCGCAGCATCGCGCCCAGCTCCGAAGGCGGGACGAACTGGACCTGGTCCTCGATCCCGCGCGTGAGCGGCACGGCGTTGAGGTAGGGCACGGAACCCACGCGGAAGCCAGAGAGCGTCTGCTCCAACAAGTCCTCCTTCTGGTCGATCTCGAAGCGCGGCGCAGCCCGGGGCGGACGGGGCAGATCCTTCTCGGAGGCGGGACCGGCGAGACGCAACTTGGGCATTTCTTCGGATTGGCTCATGGACTCTAAAACGATGGGCAAAGCTGGAACGCGCCTTCGGTCGGGTCAATCGCGGGGCGGCTGGCGTTCAATATCCGTGGGGCAGGCTTGCAGCCTGTCCATCTGATCCACTCGAACGAGCGAGAAGATGGCCTCGGTGGTAGCGCAGGTTTCCAAACCTGCTGTGTCGCACGTTTCCAAACGTGCGCCGCACGGAAGCTTCCACGCGCTCGCCCGCCCGAAGACCTGCCGACTTGGAAGTGCGGCGACACGGCAGGTTTGGAAACCTGCGCTACGGTGGCTCTTCCCTAGGGGTCCAACTGCATCGTTCCGGCTAAGGCAAAGTAACGGCGCGGAAGAATCCTTGGCCAATTCCTCCGGACCACGAGTTGGTCCAGGTGAAAGGCGTTGTATTGGTCCGCAGCGGCGTCCAGTTCGTCAGTGTCTCGGAAGTTTCCAGCACGTGGGCGAAGTCCGGTTCGCCCTCCACCCGCACATGGATGGTGGCCACGTCGCTCAGTGGAAGGATCGTCAGCACGGGCGAAGGCGGTTCCCGCCACCAGACACCGCGCAAGGCTTCGTAGGCGGCGCGGGGCTCGAGGACGTTGGGTGTGCCCGACAGAACGCGGTGGAGGCCCCACCATTCTTCGTCCGCCTGGCCGTCGGGGAACGCGCC
>CBFGQE010000100.1:0-9023 GCA_965650815.1 uncultured bacterium | reverse complement strand
GCTCACCCTGTCCCAGACCGCTATGGTCATGCGGATGACGCTCGATGGCTTCGAGTCTTCCGAGCAGGAATTCCGGGAGATGTTCAAGGTGCAGAAGGCGTTCGAGGACGAGTTCGGGCTCATGGGCATGGGCACTGACGAAGACGACCGAAAGAAGCGCACCGAAGCCGAGACCGCGATGAAGGAGCAGATGAAGTCGCTGCTCGGCGACCAGCGCTACGCCGAATACCAACGCGAGACGGACTACCAGTTCAAATCTTTGTCCAAGGTTACGGAGCGCCAAGGCTTGCCCAAGGAATCGGCGGTCAAGGTCTGGGACATGAAGGCAGTGGCCGAGGCCGAGGCCAACCGCGTCCGGAATGATCCGTCGCTCAACCACGAACAACGCCAAGCCGCGCTCCAGGCCATGCGCGCGGAGACCGAACGCGGCATCTCCACCGTGCTCGGCGAAGAAGGTTTCAAGAGCTACACGAAGCAGAACGGCGCCTGGTGGCTCAACGGCATCAGCCACGAGGCGACTCCCGCACCGCCTGTGGTGCATGATCAAGTCATCATCAGCCAATGACGGTCACGAGGGCTTGTCGGCTCTGGTTGATCGACTAGCTTCCCAGCCGTTGTGCCGAAGTCTCCGCAACCTCGCTGGTGCACCCGCCGGGACGTGATCCGCTCGTTGGTGGGCGGATCGCTGTTGTTGCCCGGCATTGTCCAGAGCCTCTTGGCCGACGACACGGCTGCGGCCGATCCGCTGGCGCCGAAGTCTCCGCACTTCGTGCCCAAGGCCAAGCGCGTCATCTTCCTCTACATGAGCGGCGGGGTGTCGCACGTCGAGTCGTTCGATCCCAAGCCGCTGCTGACCCGCGATCACGGCAAGGAAGCGCCCGGCATCAAGGGTCAGTTCCTCACCGCGCCGCGCTACGGCTTCAAGCGCTACGGAAAATCCGGCACGGGGGTCAGCGAGCTGTTCCCCAACATCGGCGAATGTGTGGACGACATCGCGTTGATCCGCTCGCTGCGGGCCAATGCCGGGAACCACTTCGAGGCCACGCTCGGCATCCACACCGGTTCGGTCACGTTCGCGCGTCCCAGCATCGGTTCGTGGGTCAGCTACGGGCTCGGCACGGTGAACCGCAACCTGCCGTCGTTTGTCGTGCTCGCGCCGTTCCTGCCCTACGCCGGTGCACAGGTCTGGTCGTCGGACTTTCTGCCGGGCTGCCATCAGGGTGTCCGCGTGATGCCGGGCGCGGAACCGATTCCCAACATGAACCGGCGGCTGGAATCCGCCGCGCAGCAGGAGCGGGAGCTGGGCTTCCTCCACGCGCTCAATCGCGGCCATCTCGCGCAACGGGACGGCGACCCGATGCTGGAAGCGCGCATCCGGTCGTTCGAGACCGCGTTCGGAATGCAGTCGGCCGCGCCCGAGGCGTTCGATCTCTCCCAGGAAACCGACGCCACGCTCGCGCTCTACGGATTGGAACGCGGCAGCACCCAGGGCTTCGCATGGCAATGCCTCATGGCCCGGCGGCTGGCGGAACGCGGCGTGCGGTTCATCGAGCTGATCGATGCCGGCGCGAACCGCAACTGGGATTCCCATGGCGACATCGCCGACCACGCGCCTTTGGCCCGCAACGTGGACCAACCCATCGCCGGGCTGCTGAAGGATCTGAAGTCGCGCGGCATGTTGGAAGACACGCTCGTGGTCTGGACCACGGAGTTCGGCCGCACGCCATTTGCGTCCAGTCCCGATGCGAAAGGGCGGGAGCATCACGCGTCGGTCTATTCCTCTTGGCTGGCCGGGGCGGGCGTGAAGGCGGGCACGGTCTTTGGCTCCTCCGACGACTACGGGATCAATCCGGCGGAGGACGCGGTGGATACGCACGACTTCCACGCCACGATCCTGCATCTCCTCGGCTTCGACCATGAGCGCCTGACGTATCGCCACGCGGGACGCGACTTCCGCCTGACGGACGTGAGCGGGCGGGTGATCCAAGGGGTGTTGGCGTAGGGGCGGGCCAACAGGTGCACCGCGCTGGACCTTCGGGAAAGGGCTTTGCAGAGTCGGGCGCGTCGGACCGTCCTCATCGACCATGAACGTTGAACCCTTGCTGCAAGCCTCGGCCGCGAAGATGCGCGGCGCCCAAGTTTCCGAACCCGTCATCGCCGCCTTCGGCAGCGCGCTCACCCGGCTGGCCCGGGGCGACAAGGGACTGATGCCGGAAAGCACGATCCAGCCCGCGAAGGGCCTTCCTTCTCTGGAAAGCCTGCCCGCCGCCGAGTCCGCCGGGCTCATCGGGCAACTGGCGGTGATCAAGCTCAACGGCGGTCTCGGCACCGGCATGGGCCTGGACCGAGCCAAGTCACTGATCCGCGTAAAGGGCGACGACACCTTTCTCGACCTGATTGCGCGGCAGATCCTGCATCTGCGGCAGCAGCCGGGCGCGAACGGATTGGCGTTCTACCTGATGAACAGCTTCTCGACGCAGGCCGACACGTTGGAGGCCTTGCGCCAACGGCACCCGGCGTTGATGGCGAGCGGACCGGTGGATTTTCTCCAGAGCAAGGTGCCGAAGCTGGACGCGGCGACGTTGCTGCCGGTGGCTTGGTCGGCCGATCCGGAACTGGAATGGTGCCCGCCGGGACATGGCGACATCTATCCGTCGTTGCTCGCGTCGGGCCTGCTCGACGAACTGCTGGCCAAGGGAGTGAAGTATGCCTTCGTGTCGAACTCGGACAACCTGGGCGCGACGGTCGATCTGCGCTTGTTGAACCACTTCGCCGAGTCGGGCTTCTCTTTCCTGATGGAAGTCGCGACCCGCACGGCGGCGGACCGCAAGGGAGGTCATCTGGCGCGGCGCGCGTCGGATGGACGGCTCGTCCTGCGCGAAAGCGCGCAATGCCCGGCGGAGGACGCCGAGGCATTCCAGGACATCGAGCGCCACGGCTATTTCAACACGAACAACCTCTGGCTGCGGCTCGACCACTTGAAGGCCGAACTCGACCGCAATGGCGGAATGTTGCCGCTGCCCTTGATCTCGAACAGTAAGACGGTCGATCCCACGGACGCTGCGTCCACCAAGGTCGTGCAACTGGAGACGGCGATGGGCGCGGCCATCGAGTGCTTCCCGCACACCGGCGCGGTGGTGGTGCCGCGCAGCCGTTTCGCGCCGGTGAAGACCACGGCCGATCTGTTGGCGGTGCGCTCGGACGCCTATGAGATCACGGGTGATTGCCGGCTCCAGTTGGTGGCCTCACGGAACGGCGTGCCGCCGGTGATCGATTTGGACGGCAAGTTCTACAAGACGATGGGGCAGTTTGAACCGCTCTTCGAGCGCGGCACGCCGTCGCTGGTGAACTGCGACAAGCTCACGGTGAAAGGGCCGGTGGCGTTTGCATCCGGCGTGGTTTGCCGGGGCGCGGTGACGCTGGCCAATTCCTCCGGTGCGCCCAAGCCAGTGGCGGCGGGCGAATATCGCGACGCCGAATTCACGGTCTGAGCGTCATTGCTGCTGGGATCAGCCTCCATGGAAAACACGCCTTCCAGAACGGTGTTGCTGACGGGATTCGAGCCCTTCGGCGGCGAAGCGACCAATCCCTCGGCCTATGCGGTGCGCGCGTTGCACGGGCGGACGCTGGGCGGTTGCCGGGTGGAGGCGCGAGTGTTGCCGGTGGTGTTCGGCGTGGCCTTGAAGGAGCTGCGGGCGCATCTCCGGGAGCTGAATCCGTGTTTGGTGATCGCCACGGGACTGGCGGGCGGAAGGAAGGAAGTTTCGCTGGAACGGATCGCGATCAACGTGGACGACGCGCGCATCCCGGACAACCGGGGCGCGCAGCCGGTCGATCTGCCGGTGGAGGAGAACGGTCCGGCCGCCTATTGGTCCACGCTGCCGATCAAGGCCATCGTGGCGGAACTGCGCGCGCGGGACATTCCGGCGGGCGTTTCGCAGACGGCGGGCACCTTTGTCTGCAACCACGTCTTCTACGGGTTGATGCACGCACTGGCGCTGGCGGGCGGCGCGGCGCGCGGCGGGCTCATCCATCTTCCATATTCCTCCGACCAGGCGGCACGGCATCCGGGCGCGGCGGGACTGCCGCTGGAGACGATGATCGACGCGCTGGGCATCGCGGTGACGACGGCGCTGCGGGTGCGGGACGACGTGGTGTTCGCGGCCGGGGCGGAGAGCTAAGCGGAACGGCGGGGGATCAGGACTCGCGCCAAGGTCACAAAGACCGCATGGCAGGACGGGAAAAGTCCGGATTCCCTTGACGCATCCTGCGGCCCGGGCGCGAGGACGGTTCCGCTTCCACGCAGGTTTTGGCTTGTCGTTCCGCCATGGGGCAAAGCAGCGTTTCGTCCAACAGCCAACCGGATGGGACGACGACCGGCATGCTCGCGGGTAGAAGCGGTGAAGCGACGGGTTCCGGGAATCGTCCACGGTGCGCAAGGATGGGGTCGTCTTGCGAACGCACGATGAAGCATCAAAAACAACTCTCCTTCTGGATCGGCCTTGCGCTCGTGGCGCTGGGATGCGGCGTTCTCCTCGGCTGGCTGCTGGGCATCGAAGTGCTGAAGAGCCTGGGGCCGGGGTTGGCGACGATGAAGCCGAACACGGCCGTGGGCTTCATCGTGGGCGGGGTCGGGCTTTGGCTGCTGGGCGATCCGACGGGGTCGGCCGGGCGGAGACGGGCGGGCCTTGCCTGCGGCGCTTTCCTGGCGGTGTTGGGCGGGGTGACGTGGTCGGAATATCTGTTCCTCTGGGACGCGGGGATCGACGACCTGCTCATGCCCACGGCCGCTGGGTCGGGCAAGATGTCGGGGGCCTCGGCGGTCTGCTCCCTGATGTCGGGTCTGGCGCTGCTGCTTCTGGACCGGAGGATCGGGAGCTTTTTCTGGCCGGCGCAGTGGCTGGCGCTGGGCGTGGCCACGGGCGGGTTGATGGGCGTGCTGGGCCACATCTTCGGGCCAGAGTTCCTCTACCGGGTCCTGGGGTTCGGCACGATGTCGCTGCACACGGCGGCCGGGTTCTCGCTGCTGGCCGTGGGGCTGGTGGTGGCGCGCCCGGACCACGGTTGGGCCCGGGAGCTGATGTCCGACGGCTTTGGCGGCGTGGTGGCGCGCTACCTGATGCCGGCGGCGGTGCTGCTGCCGCTCACCTTGGGAATGCTGCGGCGGTTCGGGGAACGGAAGCAGTTCTTCGACGCTGGGCAGGGGACGCTGTTCTTCACCCTCGCCTATGTGGTGCTCTTCGTGGCGCTGATCTGGTGGCTGGCGGTGGTGCTGAACCACCTCGACGAGGCGAGGCGCGAGCGGGAGGAGCGGGCGCTCCTGCTCAACGAATCGCTGGAGGAGCGCGTCGCCGCCCGCACCGCGGAGCTGCGCGCGGCCAACGCCCGGCTGGAGACGGAGGCCGCGACGCGACGCGCGGCGGAGGAGGCGCACCGGCGCAGCGAGGAGCGGCACCGCTCGCTCATCGAGCAGTTGCCGCAGCTCGTCTGGACGTGCCTGCCCGACGGGCGTTGCGACTATCTCAGCCCGCAATGGGTGGCCTACACCGGCATCCCGGAAGCGCCGCAGCTCGGCTACGGCTGGACGGAACGGGTGCATCCGGACGACCGCGAACGCGCCACGTCCGCCTGGAAGGCGGCGTCCACGTCGGGCACGCCGCTGGACGTGGATTTCCGCATCCGCCGCGCGGACGGAGTTTACCGGTGGTTCAAGACGAGGGCGCAGCCGCTGCGGGACCAGGACGGGAAGATCATTTCCTGGTTCGGCACGAACACGGACGTCGATGACCAGCGCCGGGTGGAGGAGGAACTGCGGCGGCTGGGCCAGGAACTGGAACAGCGCGTCGAGGCACGGACGGCGGAGCTGGCGGACGAGGTGGAGGAGCGGCGGCGCACGGAAGAGGCGTTGGCGGTGGAGCGCGGCGTCTTGCGGGAGGTGCTGGAATCGGTGCTGTCCGGCCATTGGGACTGGGACCTGCGGACGGGCACGGAATATCTGAGCCCGCGCTTCAAGAGCATGTTCGGCTACGAGGACCACGAGATGGCCAACACGCCGGAGAGCTGGCAGCGGATCATCTTCCCGGAGGATCTGCCCGCGGTGCTGGACAATTTCCGGCGGCACGTGGAGTCGCACGGAGCAGTGCCGTTCTACAACGAGGTGCGCTACCGGCACCGGGACGGTTCCACGGTGTGGGTGATCTGCGCCGGGCGGGTCATCGAATGGGCCCGGGACGGCGCGGCGCTGCGGATGGTCGGCTGCCATGTGGACATAACCGGCATGAAGCGCGCGCAGGGCGAGGTCGAGGCGCTGACCCGGCGGTTGAAGATCGCCTCCGAGGGCGCGGGCGTGGGCATCTGGGAATGGGACGTGGTGGCGAACCGGCTGGTGTGGGACGACCTGATGTATCAGCTCTACGGCACCGACCGAAGCCGGTTCCCCGGCGCGGTGGAGGCTTGGGAAAACGCCGTTCATCCCGACGACAAGGAGGAGTCCCTCCGCCGGGTGCAGCGCGCGCTCTCCGGCGACGAGGGCTTCAACACCCGGTTCCGCATCCGCTGCGAGGACGGCACGGTGCGGCACATCCAGGCCCACGGCGTGGTCATCCGCGACGCGGCCGGGAAGCCGCTCCAGATGATCGGCACCAACTGGGACCTGACCGAACAGGTCGCGGCCGAGGCGGAGCTGCGGAAGAGCCGGGAACGGTTCCAGCGCCTCTTCGAGAGCTCGCCCGACGCCGTGCTGATCGTGGACCGGCCGGGGCGGATCGTGCAGGCGAACGGGCAGGCGGCGAAGCTCTTCGGCTACACGGTCGAGGAACTCTTGGCCCTGGACGTGGAGGCCCTGGTGCCGGAGCGGTTCCGGCAGCGGCATGTCGGGCACCGGGCGAACTTCCACGCCAATCCGCACGCGCGGCCGATGGGCGTGGGGCTCGACCTCTTCGGTCGGCGCAAGGGCGGGGAGGAGTTCCACATCGACCTGCTGTTGAGCCCGATGGAGGACGAGGGGCAGCCGCGCGTGATGGCGGTGGTGCGCGACATCTCGCAGCGCAAGGAGACGGAGGCCGCGCTGCGGGTGAGCGAGGAGCGGTTCCGCAACGCGGTGAAATACTCCGCCATCGGCATGGCGCTGGTGTCCACGGACGGGCGCTGGCTCCAGGTGAACAGCGCGCTCTGCGAGATCCTGGGCTATGAGGAGGACGCGCTGTTGAAGCTGACCTTCCAGGACCTCACGCATCCGGACGACCTGGGCGACGACCTGGCCCATGTGGCCGCGCTGCTGGCCGGGGAGATCACGAACTACCAGATGGAGAAGCGCTACCTCCGCGCCTCGGGCGGCACCGTCTGGGCGCACCTCAACGTCTCGCTCGTGCGGCGGCCGAGCGGCGAGCCGGAGCATTTCGTGGCGCAGATCCAGGACGTCTCCGAACGGGTCCGGGCGCGGGAGGATCTCGAGCGCGCCGTGGCGGAGCTGGAGCGCTCGAACCGGGATCTCCAGCAGTTCGCCTACGTGGCCTCGCACGATCTTCAGGAGCCGCTCCGCGCGGTGGGCGGTTGCGCGGACATTCTGCGCGTGCGCTACCGGGGCAAGCTGGATGCCCGGGCCGACGAACTGATCCACCACGTGGTGGACGGGGCCCAGAGGATGCAGCGGCTGATCCATGACCTGCTCGACTACTCGCGCGCCGGCCGCCAGGAGTCGGAGCTGGAGTCCGTGGACCTGGCGGCGGCCATGGCCGAGGCGCTGGCCAATCTCCGCAGCCCCATCGAGGAGTCCGGCGCGGAGGTGCGGGTCGGGCCGTTGCCGGTCGTCCAAGGGTATTCCGGGCGGCTGGTGCAGCTGCTCCAGAACCTCGTGGGCAACGCGCTGAAGTATCGCTCCGAACGCGCCCCGGTGATCGAGGTCTTCACCGAGGAGCCTCCGGGCACCGGCATGTGGAAGGTCTCGGTGCGGGACAACGGCATCGGGATCGATTCCCGCTATTTCCACAAGATCTTCGGCATCTTCCAGCGGCTGCACACGCGTTCCCAATACGAAGGGACCGGCATCGGGCTTGCGGTCTGCAAACGCATCGTCGAAGCTCACGGCGGAGAGATCGGGGTGGAATCGGTCCCGGGAGCGGGTTCGACCTTCCACTTCACGCTTCCCAAGAGCGGGGTCGATGGAGCATCGACGGGAAGCCGAAGCGAAATCGGAAACTGAAGCGAGACCACCCATGCAAGGCCAGCCCATTGAGATTCTGCTGATCGAGGACAGTCCCACGGACCGCTTCCTCGCGGAGGAGGCGCTGCTCCAGGCCAAGATGGCCAACCGGGTCCATGTCGTGACGGACGGGGAGCAGGCCATCCAGTTTCTCAGAAAGAAGGAACCCTTCCCCCAGGCCGTCCGGCCCGACCTGATCCTGCTGGACCTGAACCTGCCGAAGAAGGACGGCCGCGAGGTGCTGCGGGAGATCAAGGAGGATCCCAGCCTCAAGGTGATCCCGGTTGTAGTATTGACGACTTCACGGGCGGAGGAGGACATCCTCAAGAGCTACGGCTTGCACGCGAACTGCTACATCACGAAGCCCGTGCAATTCGAGGAATTCAAACGCATCGTGATGAGCATCGAAGATTTCTGGTTCGCGGTGGTCAAACTGCCACCCCGAAAGGAGTAAACGACGTTTCCTCGGGGCGCGCCGAACGGAGCACCGGTGCCGGGCAAGAAAAGAAAGGCATTCGCGAATGAGCACAAAACAGCGCTCGATCGAAATCCTGCTGGTGGAGGACAGCCCGACGGACCGCCTGATCGCCTCGGAGGCGCTGGCGCAGGCGCGGCTGATGAACAACCTCCACTGGGTGGCCGACGGCGTGGAGGCGATGGACTTCCTGCGGCGCGCGGGCCACTACCTGACCGCGCCCCGGCCCGACCTGATCCTGCTGGATCTGAACCTGCCCCGGAAGGACGGCCGAGAGGTGCTCCAGGAGATCAAGCAGGACCCGGCCCTGCGGTTGATCCCCGTGGTGGTCATGACCACCTCCAAGGA
>CBFGQE010000099.1:0-9160 GCA_965650815.1 uncultured bacterium | reverse complement strand
AGGAACCGCGCCTCGATCAGGATCTGGCGCGTGGGCGTGTCGAGCTTCTCGATGAGGGTCGCCACGTCGATCAGTTCGCGCTCGGTGGCGAGCACAACGAGCTTTGCGGTGCGTCCATCGGGCAGGATGCGGCCGCGCGTGTCCTGGATGGCGGACTGGAGCAGCGGGATCATGTTCGTGGGGCTGCTGTATTTGAGCTGGAAGGTGCGGGTGGCCAGCGGCTCCTTTGAATCCTTCAGGCTCACGCGGCCGATCTTTGTGCGGGGATCGGCGGTGAACTGGAGGCCGTAGTTGTCGAGGATCGCCACGAAGGCCTGGGCGGCCGTGACCTTCTCGAAGCGGAAGGAGACGGAGGGGATGGCGTTGGTGGTGCCGTCGGCGCTGACGCCGCCGCTGAGGCGGGGGTCGAACTGGAAGTTGATGCCGGCCTGGCGGGCGAGGGAGCTGAGCGCGTCGGTCAGCAGCGCGCCGTCCATCTGCACGGACTCGAGGACTTCGCCGGAGTTCAGGTTGATCTGCTGGCCGCCCACATCGCTGGCCGGCTCGTCGGCGGCATCGGCGAAGGCCGGTGCCAGGATCGCGGCGGACAGCGCGAGGATTCTAAAAGATTTCATGATCGGTTCCTTCATATTTGTTCCCTGAGCTAGTTTGGTTCCACTTTCCCTTGAGAATGGCGGACGCGGTTCGAGGGCCGGGTCAACGGGCGGCGCCGCGGGCGTAGAGGGTCATCGTTTCTTCCTGGCCGTTGATCTGGATCTTCACGTGGTCGTCCAGAATATCGACGACCTTGACGGTGACAGCCGGGCCGTTGTCGAGGCGGACGGAGGCTGAGTCGCCCTTGACGAAGTTGCGGTTGTTGATGATCGCGCTGCGGCCGGAAACGATGCCCCGGAGGCTGAGCTTGGAGAAGACGGCGACGGAGTCCTCGCGCCGGTCTTCCGCGCTGGTGGCGGTGACGCGGATGGCGTCGGGGTAGAAGGGATTGCGGGCGCGGGCGGGCTTGGGGTCGAAGACGGATTTGCGGGTCTTCACCACCTCGGCGATGAGGTTGGTCCGGGCGGTGAGTTCCGGGATGCCGGGGCCTGCGGCGCGGGCGGACGGGGCGAGGAGGGCGAAGGCCGCAGCGAGGAGGAGGGCTTCAGCGGCCGCTGGCAGGTGTCTTTTCATTGGTGGCGATCGCGTTGAGGGTGGGCCGGATGGGGACGACGAGCTCGAAGCTGAACTGGACGGGATACGGTTCGCCCGCAGTGGCGGCGGCCGGGGAAACGTCGAGGTTCTGCACGCGGTAGAATGGCCGGTCGTTTTCGAGGTCGGAGATGAAGAGGCCGAGATCCTCGAAGCTGCCGGTGCCGCGCAACAGGAATGTGGCGGCCTTGTAAGGGAAGCCGGGGACGATGCCGATCTCGCCGATGGTCTCACGGCCGTAGGTCGGGATGTTGAGGTTGAACCGGGAGGCGCGGCGGTTCATCGAGCCGATGATCCAGGCGTAGAGATCGCCGGAGGCCATGGTCTGCTCGATGGCGTCGAGCTCCTGGCGCCGGAAGGCGATCTCGGTCTCCAGGGCCTTCTTGTTCTTGAGGGCGCGTTCGGCCTTGCCGAGCTTCTCGACCATCTCGTCGCGGCGCTTGTTCATCGCCTTGATGCGGTCGTTCTGGCCCTGGATGACGCCGAAGTAGAGGCCCAGGCAGACGGTGCCGGCGATCATCGCCACCAGGACCATCTGGCTCTTCTTTTCTCGTGGAAGGTTATTCATCGCGCACGATCTCCGGGAAGCTGGCCTCCAGCGAAAAGGCCACAAAGGTCCGTCCCCCCTTGGTCTGGTCGGGCACGGGCTGGGAAAGGGTCGAGAGCTTGAAGCCGCCGGCGTTCTTCAGCTCGGAGGCGAAGAGGTGGTTGGTCGAGAGGGCCAGCTTGAAGGCGTTGTAGTTCTGGGCCTCGATCGGGGCGTAGTCCTTGCCGTCGATGACGATCTTCAGCGTCTCGCGCGAGGAGGCGCGCTTGCCGGCCACCATCTTGGAGCCCTCCTTCTTCGGGGGCTCGGCGGCGGTGAGCTGGAAGGACTGCTCGGTGCGGAGGCGGGTGAAGTGGATGTCGGGCAGCGTGGTGAGCTGGAGCTGGTGGAGCATGGACCCCATGAGGAAGCGGTTGGTGGAGGCCCGGACGAGGGAGTTGAGCCGGTTCTCGAGGTCGCCGACGTTGCGGAGCATCTCGTTCACCTGCTGGAAGCTCTTCTCCTCGGCGCTCCAGGTGGCGGACATCCGGCCGAGCTCGGACTTGGTCAGCATGAGCTGGGTCTGCTTCTGGGCGCACCAGAGGCCGACGCCCAAAACCAGCAGGACGCCGCCGAGGATGGCGCGTTTGACCGGATCGCGGCGGCGCATGTCCTCGGCGGCCTGGATCTCGGCGAGTAGATTGATGCGAAGTGGCATGGCGGTGTCAGAAAATGGCCGTGGCGGCGCCGATGGCGACGGCGAGCTGCGGGGCGACGTGTTCCAGTTCGGACGCCTGGGCGGGCTCGAGCTCCAACTGGAGGCCGACCGCGGGATTCCACGCCCGGCAGGGCAGCATCAGCTCGGACTGCATGGTCTGGAGGAAGAACTCCGAGCGGGCGGCTCCGCCCGAGAGATAGACCGTGCCCACGGGCAGGTCGCTCTGGGTCTCGAAGAAGTCGATGGAGGCGCGCAGCTCGCGGGCGAGGGCCGACAGCACCGGGGAGAGGGTGCTCTCCACCTCCTGCGGCATGCCGATCTTGATGCCTTCGGCCTCGGCGTAGGTGATGTTCATCAGCTCGGCCAGGGTGGCGGTGAGCTTGTCGCCTCCGAGCGCCACGGTGCGGCTCAACATCAGTTCGCCCTTGGAGAGGATGTTGATGCTGCTGTTCTTGAAGCCCAGGTCCACCAGGGCCACGACTTCGGAGGAAAAGATGTCCGGATGCGCGGCCTCGAAGGCGTTGACGGGGCCGAGGGAGCCGACGGTCACCTGGTCCGGCTCCAGCCCGGCCTGCTTGATGCTGGCCTGGAGGCGCGTGAGCACGTTGTTGGGCGTGGCCCCGACCCAGACCTTGAACCGGTTGCCCTTGCCCGGCTCGGGTTTGGGCGCATCGGCCCGGGGCGGGAGGATACAGCAGTCGAACGCATGGTCAGGGAGGTCCTGCTGGAGATGGTTCTTGGTGTTCAGCCGCAGCATCTGGCGCATGTCCGAGACGGGCACCTGCGGGAGCTCGGTGGAGCGGAGCACGGCCTCGGTGATGCCAAGGGAGATCGTCACCTGCTTGGTCTTGGCCCCGAGCGCGGCGGCGACGGTCTTGAGGTGCTCGCCCAGCTTCGCGGGATCGGCCGCGTCCTCCGCCGCCGGGCTTTCCGCGATGCAGTAGCGGGACAGGCAGAAGCCATTGGCGCGGCGCTGCAGGAGCACGGCCTTGGTGCTCCGGCCACCCAGATCGATCGAGATGATCTGGTCGCGCCGTTTGTTGCGTCGATTAAAGAGTGCCCAACCCATAGCGTTGTCTGGAAGCCGCGAACCAGCAGGTCGCAGTCCACGGGGATTAACGGCGGGAGGGATGGAATCTTGAGGCGAATCCGGGGAAATGAACGCGGCCCGGCACGGGGCGGGTTCTCAAATCTGAAAACGGCGGCCCGTGGGCCTCAGCCGAGGGGCAGAAAGCTCTGGCGCAGCCCTTCCGGACCGATCTCCAGCACCGCCACGCTGCGCTCTGTGCCGAAGCGCGGGCGGCCGGAGTAGCCGGGATTCAGGAAAAGGATGCCGTCACGCCATTCCGCATGGGCCCGATGGGTATGGCCGAAGACGATGACTTGCGGCCGATCCTGCGCGATCCGGCGGGCCAGCGCCTCGTCCGGGAGATCGGGATGGACGATGTGCCGGATCAGCATCTTGGTCTCGGCCAGCGTCACCACCTCGGTTTCGCGGAGATCGAGGCCCATGTCGGTGTTGCCCAGAACCGCCGTGACCGGGGCGATGGTTTCGAGCTCCAGGAGGATCGACGGGTAGCCCACGTCCCCGGCGTGGAGGATGTGGTCCACGCCCCGGAAAAGGTGCAGCGCCCGGGGATCGAGATGCCCGTGCGTGTCCGAGATGATGCCGATGCGCGCCATCGGTTCAGGCGCTCTTTTCGGGTTCGGCGTGGCCGGGCGGCTCGGCCTCCGCTTCGGGCTGGGGCTCCGGCTCGGGTTCGGGTTCGGTCGTCGCTTCGGCCGCCGCCACGAAGAGCGCGGTGAAGAGGCCGCCGCTGAGCAGGGTGTTGCGGAAGAAGGTCCACGTCTCCGGATACCCGCCCGCGCCCTTGGTCAGGGCGATGATCCAGCCGGCCAAATCGCGCGTATATTCGGGTTGGTGGAAGGGGTTGAGCAGCCAGGAGAGCGTGTTGGTCACGAGGTAGAACACCAGGGCCCCGAGCACGCCGCCGCCGATGAGGCCGACGGGATTGCGCCTCCCTTGGCCAAGCCAGCGGCCCAGCGCGAAGAGCACGGCGTAGCCCGCGTAGTTCCCCAGCAGGTAGAGCAGCGCGGCGGCGGTGAAGTAGTCGCTGCCCTCCACCTGCCGCTCGTGGTAGGAGCTGAGCAGGCCGTCCGTCACCAGCATGACGCCGAGCGGGAGCAGCCAGAGCCAGCGGCCCCGGAAGTAGGCCCCGGCGCAGAACGCCATCGCATACACCGCGCTGAAGTTCCACGGCGCGAGCCCGGGAATCCGCGTCAGCGCGAGCAGGAGCATCAGGACGGTCAGGATGACGATGCGGCGTTTCACCGGGGCGGATCATACGGTCCGGCGGTCCCCGCACAAGCCCACGGCCCGCCGCGCGCCGGGAGTTTCCTCTTGGCGCGAACCGACCCGTTCCTAGTATGACCGCGACGCATGAGAACCAAGCTCGCAGCGCTGTTCGCCGGTCTGGCCGCCACCGTTTCGGTTTCGGCCGCGCCGGAGCTTTTGAACGGGGTCAGCGTGATCGTGAACAACGACGTGATCACCGAGCAGGAGATCGAGATGGCGTTCGCCCCGGTGGCCCGCTCGCTCTACCAGCAATACGCCAACCAGCCCCAGCTCCTGGAGCAGAACCTCCGCCGCCAGCGCGCGCTCCAGGTCGAGCGCCTCGTGACCAGCAAGCTGATCCTGGCCGACTTCAAGGCCCAAGGCTACCAGCTCCCCGAGGTCTATGTGGAGGACCACATCAAGAACCAGATCGAGGAGGAGTTCGGCGACACCGTTACCTTCGTGAAGGTGCTCAAGGAACGCGGCCAGACCCGCGAACAGTTCCGCCAAGAGCGCAAGGACCGTCTGATCGTCGAGATGCTCCAGCGGCACACCGTCAACGCGCAGAAGATCGTCATTTCCCCCACCCGCATCGAGAACCACTACCGGGAAAACCTGAAGGACTACCAGTTGGGCGACCAGGTGAAGCTCTGGATGATCTCCATCAACCAGCCGGCCGGCGCGCCGAAGGGCATGGCCCGGAAGATCGCCGACGAGGTCCACGCCAAGATCCGGGACGGCGCGCCCTTCGCCCAGATGGCCACGGTCTATTCGGACGGCTCCGCCCGGTCCACCGGCGGCGACCGGGGCTGGGTGGACCGAAACTTCCTCAACAAGGAGCTCAGCGAGGCGGCCTTCAGCCTCAAGCCCGGCGAGCTCAGCCCCGTAATCGAGCTGTCCGGCGGAGCCTACATCCTCTACGTCGAAGATGTCCGCATCAGCTACACCCGGCCGCTCGCGGAAGTGCAGGGCGAGATCGAGACCCTGCTGCGCGGCCAGGAACAGGAGCGGCTGATCAAGAAGTGGATCGACCGGCTGAAGCAGAAGAACTTCGTCCGCTATTTCTGAGCCGAGCCCGGTCCGGCGTTGGACTCCTAGGCTTGAAACAAAAGGCCGGAAGCGCGATCGCTCCCGGCCTTTTTCGCGGGCGGCCGGTCTCAGCCGAGGATGCGTTTGCCCTGGCTGAGGAAGATTCCCTGGAAGTTCATCTCCAGCGCCTGCGGGTTCGTGGCGCGCTCCAGCGCGTCCTCCTTCGTGACCATGCCGTCCTGCACGAGCTTGAACAGGGCCTGGTTGAAGTCCTGCATCCCGTCCTCGCCGCCGGTTTCGATGGCCGCCGCGAGTTTGTCGAGCCGGTTGTCCTCGATCAGCTTCCGGACCGTGCCGGTGTTGATCATGATTTCCTGCGCGGGCACCACGCCGCCGCCGATCTTGGGCACCATGCGCTGGCAGATGACGGCCTTGAGCGTGCCGGCGAGCTGGCGCCGCACCTGGTCACGTTCGTCCGCCTTGAAGTAGTCGAGGATGCGGGTGACGGACTGGGAGGAGTTCGTGGTATGGAGGGTGGAGAGCACGAGGTGTCCCGTGTCAGCCGCGCTCATGGCGGCGGCGAAGCTCGTGGCATCGCGCATCTCGCCGATCATGATGACGTCGGGGTCCTGGCGCAGGGCGGCCTTCAAGGCGCTGGCGAACGACGGGGTGTCGAGCCCGACCTCGCGCTGTTCGATGATGGATTGGTTGTCCTCGAAGACGTATTCGATCGGGTCCTCCAGCGTGACGATGTGGCGGCGGCTGTTGCCGTTGATGTGCTCGATCATCGACGCGAGCGTGGTGGACTTGCCGGAGCCGGTGGTGCCGGCCACGAGGATGATGCCGCGCGGGGCGTCGGCCAGCGAGGCGGTGATCGGCATGAGACCGAGTTGGGAGGCGTCGGGCACTTGGGACCGCACATAGCGCATGGCCATCGCCATCGAGCCGCGCTGCTGGAAGATGTTCGTGCGGAAGCGCCCGGCTCCCGGCAGGAAGTAGGAGAAGTCCGCCTCGCGGTCGGATTCGAAGCGCTTGTGGACGTGCTTCGGGATGATGTGTTCGATGACGTTGTTGACCCATTCCTCCGTGGGAATCGGGCCTTCGATGTCGATCAACTGGCGGTTGATCCGGAAGACGACGGGCGTGCCGACCTTGATGTGGATGTCCGAGGCCCCGCCTTGAACGGCAGCGGCGAGAATGCGATGGAACGTTTCCATGGGCGCGGAAGCTACAAACGGCCCCGCGCCAGTGCCAGTCAGTTGTCGCGGGAAGAATCGACCGGCCTCGGACGGGGAGTGGCCGCGTCTTGATCCACGAACAGCAGCGCGATCCGGCTGCGCCCGGGCCCGGCGGGATCGCAGGCCACGACGACGACCTGATGGACACTGCGGCCGTTGCCGGGACCCCGGCTGAGTTCGACCTCGAGCTCGGCCCAGAGCGGAAGGGGATAGGGGGACTGGAACTCGACGCCACAAGGACCGATGCGGACGTCCCGATCTGGAACCTGCAGGAGCATGTCGCGTCCGCCGCAGGTGAATCCTGCCAGCCGGATGCCATGACTTCGGGCGCTCATTGCGAACGCCTCAAGCTATCACCCGCGACCTTCGCGTCAAACGGCCGGCCCGCGGCCGCTCACCATTCAAGCACGGTCGCTCCCCAGGTGAGCCCGGCACCGAAGACCAGGATGAGGACCAGATCCCCGCGTTTGACACGCCCTTACGAGACCGCTTCGTCGAGCGCGATGGCAACCGACGCCGCCGAGGTGTTGCCGTAACGGTCCACGTTCACGAACACCTGTTCCGGCGAGACATCCAACCTGTCGCCCACCGCGTCGATGATGCGGCGGTTGGCCTGGTGCGGAATGACGAGCTTGATGTCGGCGATGGAGACTCCGGCGCGCTTCATCGCCTCCAGCCCGGAGGAAAGCATGGCGTTGACGGCGTTCTTGAAGGTCTCCTTGCCGTCCATCCGCAGGTAATGGAGCCGCGCCGCGACCGATTCGGGCGTGGCCGGCACGCGACTGCCGCCGCCGGGCATGCAGAGCAGCTCGCCCTTCGCGCCATCCGCGCAAAGGCTGCTGCTGAGGATGCCCCGGCTGCCGGGACGGTGCTGGAGAATGGCCGCGCCGGCTCCGTCGCCGAAGAGCACGCAGGTGGCGCGGTCGGTCCAGTCGATGATGCTCGAAAGCTTCTCCGCGCCGATCACCAGGACCGTCTGCATCGAGGCGGACTGGACGAACTGCCTTCCGATCTCCAGCGCGTAGGCGAAGCCGGAACAGGCCGCTTCGATGTCGAAGGCGATGGCACGACGGGCTCCGATCTTCATCTGCACCAGACATGCGGTGGAGGGGAAGAGCATGTCGGGGGTGATCGTGGCGACGATGATGAGGTCGATCTGCTCGGCGGCGACCCCGGCGGCGGCCATCGCCCGGAGAGCGGCCTTGGCCGCCATGTCGGACGTGAATTCATCCGCAGCGGCGATCCGGCGTTCCTTGATGCCGGTGCGCGTGGTGATCCATTCGTCGCTGGTCTCCACGGTGCGCTCCAGATCCGCGTTGGTCAGGATCTTCTCGGGGACGTAGCTGCCGGCACCGGTGATCGAACAGCTGCGGCCGCTCTGGGAGGTCGTGGAAGGATTCATCGAGAAATTCAATCGGCGGTCGCTTCGGCGGGGAGAGCCTGCTGGGCGCGGGCGATTTCGGCGCGGACAATGTCGTTGATGCCGTGCTGGACGGACTCCGTGGCCACGCGGATGGCGTTCATGATGGAGCGTTCCTTCGCGGAGCCGTGGGCCTTGAGGACGTTGCCATTCAAACCGAGCAACGGCGCGCCACCATAGGCGTCGGGGTCCATGCGGCGCTTGATGGAGCGCAGGGCGTTCTTGGCCAGCAACGCGCCCAACATCCGCTTGGGATTCCTGGAGAACTCGTCCTTGAGCCAATGGACCATGCCCTTGGCGAGGCTCTCGATGGTCTTGAGGACGATGTTGCCGACGAAGCCGTCGGTGACGACCACCTCGACCTTGTTCTCGAACAGGTCGTGGCCTTCGACGTAGCCGATGAAATTCAGATCCAGCTTCTGGATCAACGCCAGCGCTTCCTGGGTCAGCTCCGTGCCCTTTCCTTCCTCGGTGCCGTTGCTCAGCACGCCCACGCGCGGCCGTTTGTAGCCGAGGATTTCGCGGGCATACACGCTGCCCATGATGGCGAACTGCGCGAGGTGCAGGGGGCGACATTCGATGTTCGCGCCGGCGTCCAGCAACACGAACTCGTTGTGCTGGGTGGGGATGACCGTGGCGATGGCCCCGCGTTTAACGCCTTCGATGGGGCGCAAGAGCACGGTGGAGCCGGTGAAGAGCCCGCCGGTGT
>CBFGQE010000098.1:0-9169 GCA_965650815.1 uncultured bacterium | reverse complement strand
CGCCGGAGCGCTGCTTTTGTTCCTGGCTTCGGCCGTTCCGGGCTGGGGCAAGGACTCCGCCCCGGTGGCGAACTACAAGAAGTCCGTCGAGCCCGTGCTGATCAAGTATTGCTACGACTGCCACGGCGACGGGATGGACAAGGGCAAGGTCGCCTTCGACGAGCATCCCTCCACGGACAAGCTGGTGGACGACAAGCGGCTCTGGCTGGCCGTGCTGAGGAACGTCCGCGCCGGGTTGATGCCGCCGCCGGACAAGCCGCAGCCGACGGCCGAGGAGATCGCCAGGCTGGAGCACTGGATCAAACGCGACGCCTTCGAGCTCGATCCCAAGCGGCCCGAGGCCGGCCGGGTCACCGTCCGCCGCCTCAACCGGCGCGAATACCAGAACACCATCCGCGACCTCATGGGCGTGCAGTTCCGGACGGACGAGGAATTCCCGCCGGACGACACGGGCTACGGTTTCGACAACATCGGCGACGTGCTGTCGCTCTCGCCGTTGCTGCTGGAGAAATACCTGAAGGCGGCCGAGACCATCGTTTCCAACGCCGTGCCGACGGTGCCGTGGGTCGTCCCTGCGCGGGAGTTCTCCGGACGCGAATTCCGGCGGCAAGGCGACGCGGGCAACGCGCGGCGGATGTCCTTCTACGACGAGGCCCGCGCGGAGCGGGCGGTCGATCTGTCCAAGCCGGGCACCTATCGCGTCCACGTCGATCTCGTCGTGCGCGGTTCCTTCGACTTTGATCCGGGCCGGAGCCGGTTCGCCTTCAGCATCGACGGGCAGGAGAAGAAGGCCGACGAATTCCAGTGGGAGAACGGCAAGCGGACCACCTGGACGCTGGAGGAGAAATGGACTCCCGGGAAACGCCTGCTGGCCTTCGACCTGAAGCCGCTCGTGCCGAAGGACCAGAAGAAGTTCTCGGTGGAGATGGAGGTGGAGAGCGTCCGCATCGAGGGACCGCTGGAACCGGAGTTCCGCCAACGCCCGGCGAACTACGACCGCTTCTTCTCCGGCGACGCGCCCAAGAACGACGCCGAGCGCCGCGCGGCGTTGGGCCGCGTGCTGGAGCGCTTCGCGACCCGGGCCTTCCGTCGGCCATCCGATCCCGACTACGTGAAGAAGCTGGTGGCTTTCGCCGAAAAACAGGCGGCCGAGCAGGGGCTGGGCTTCGAGGCGGCGGCGGCGCGGGGCATGGTCGCGGTGCTGGCGTCTCCGCGCTTCCTGTTCCGGATGGAGGAGACGCTGCCGAGCCGTTCGAAGAAGGAAGACCCGCTGGTGGACGAGTATTCGCTGGCGTCGCGGCTGTCGTATTTCCTCTGGGCCACGATGCCGGACCAGGAGCTGCTGGACCTGGCGGCCAAGGGCGAGCTGCGCAAGAACCAGACGGCCCAGGTGCGCCGGATGATGGCGGACGACCGGTCGCGGGAGATGATCAACAACTTCGTCGGGCAATGGCTCCAGGTGCGCGACATCGAGGGCGTGCCGATCAATTCCCGGGCGGTCCTTTCCCGCGACGAGGGTAGGGGGCAGGGAGCCCGCCGCTTCCGTCCCCGGGTGGAGTTGGACCGGGAGACGCGCTTGGCCATGCGGCGCGAGACGGAGATGACCTTCGACTACGTGGCCAAGACTGACCGGAACGTCGCGGAGCTGCTGGATGCCGACTACACCTTCCTGAACGAGACGTTGGCGAAGTTCTACGGTCTGACCAACGTGTCCGGCGACCAGATGCGCCTCGTGCGTCTCCCGGCCGACAGCCCGCGCGGCGGCATCCTCACCCAGGGAGCGATCCTCGCGGTCACGTCCAATCCCGACCGCACCTCGCCCGTGAAGCGCGGCATGTTCATCCTCGAGAACATCCTCGGCACCCCGCCGCCGCCGCCGCCCGAGAACGTCCCGGCGCTGGAGGCGGCCAAGGTGGACGTCAAGGACCGCGAGCCGACGCTGCGCGAATCCCTGGCGATGCACCTGGAGTCGCCGCTCTGCCATTCCTGCCACTCGCGCATGGACCCGCTGGGCTTGGCGCTGGAGAACTTCAACGCGATGGGGCTCTGGCGTGACAAGGAACGCCAGCAGCCGATCGAATCCTCCGGCCAGCTCATCACCGGGGAGAAGTTCGAGGACGTGAAGGGCCTGAAGCGCATCTTGGCCAATGATCGCAGGCAGGACTTCTACCATTGCCTGACCGAGAAGTTCTTCACCTTCGCCCTCGGGCGCGGGCTGGACTACTACGACGTGGAAACGATGGACCGGATCGTCGAGCGGCTCGAAGCCGAGGATGGCCGATTCTCCGCGCTGCTCTTCGGCGTGATCGAGTCGGCCCCGTTCCAGCGCCGGGCCGAGCCCACCGAAACCGCCGCCATTTCCAAGGACCGCAAACTGGAGGTCGTCTCCGCAACCCAACCCGAGCCATGAAAAAGACAATGCTTCGTCCCGAGGAGATCGCCGCCGAAAGGCGCGCCCAATTGAGCCGCCGCACCTTTCTGCGGGGGCTGGGAGCCTGCCTGGCCCTGCCCGCGTTCGAGTCGTTCCGGCCATTGACCCTGAGCGCCGCGGCCGCGCCCGCCGCCGCCAAAGCCGTCACCGGAGCGCCGCTGCGCATGGCCTTCGTCTATGTGCCCAACGGCATGATCCAGCACACCTGGTGGCCGAAGGGCGAGGGCTCGTCCTACGAGCTGGCCGAGACGCTGAAGCCGTTGGAGGGCCTCAAGGGCCAGATCCAGATGCTCGGTGGCCTGGACCACCTCAATGCCACCGCCGGACCCGACGGGGCGGGCGACCACGCGCGCGCCAGCGGCACCTTCCTCACCGGCGTGCGGGTGCGGAAGACCGCCGGTTCCGACATCAAGGCCGGCCCGTCCATCGACCAGTTGGTCGCCCAGAAGGTCGGCCACCTGACCCGCTTCCCGTCCCTGGAACTGACCAGCGACAAGGTCCGCAAGTCGGGCAACTGCGACTCCGGCTATTCCTGCGCCTACCAATACAACCTCTCGTGGAAGGGCGACGCCACGCCCGTCGCGCCCGAGCCCAATCCGCGCCTAGTCTTCGAGCGGCTCTTCGG
The DNA here is from genome assembly GCA_965650815.1 of uncultured bacterium. GTDB lineage: Bacteria > Verrucomicrobiota > Verrucomicrobiia > Limisphaerales > CANJSG01 > CANJSG01. The sequence goes on along the minus strand of CBFGQE010000098.1, from coordinate 6,113 downwards.
CAGCGGCGCTCCCGGCGAACGCGCCCAGAACCTCGTCCGCCGCCAGCAGCAGCAGCGCTCGATCCTCGACTTCGTCCTCTCCGACGCCCGCGATCTCCAGGGCAAGATGAGCGCGCGCGACCGCGACAAGCTCGACGAATACCTGACCAGCGTCCGCGAGATCGAGAAACGCATCGAGCTGGCCGAGAAGTTCGACGGCCAGACGCCCGATCCCGACATGGAGACGCCGGCCGGGATTCCCGCCAGCTACGCCGAACACATCGATCTGATGTTCGACATGATGGTGCTCGCCTTCCGCACCGATTCGACGCGCATCTCCACCTTCCTGATGGCGAGCGAGGGCAGCAACCGGCCCTTCCCCGAGATCGGCATCTCCGAGGGCCACCACAACCTCACCCATCACCAGAACAACCAGGACATGATCCAGAAGGTCGCGCAGATCGACCGCTGGTATGTGGAGCGGCTGGCCCGGTTCCTCCAGAAGATGCACGACACCGAGGACGTGGACGGCAAGTCGCTGCTGCAAAACTCGATGATCGTCTATGGCAGCGGCAACTGCGACGGCAACAAGCACTCGCACGACAACCTGCCCCTGATCCTCGCGGGCGGCGGCGGCGGTCGCATCACTCCGGGCCGCTTCGCCAAGTTTGGCGGCCAACCGATGAGCAACCTGCTGCTGACCATGTCCGACCTGATGGGCGCGGACGGCATCGAGCGCTTGGGCGATTCGACCGGCCGCTTGAAGGGTGTGTGAGTCGGTAGGAGCCCGCGTGGTTGCGTCCAGACGGGCCCAATCAAACGGGCAGAAAGCAAAACGGCGGACCCGGTTTCGGGTCCGCCGTTTTCCTTGGGGAATCCGTCGGCTACGGCTTCTTGATGATCACCGTGTCGCCGCTCGCGGACTTCTTCTCCACCTCGTGCACCGGAGCCGCTCCGGGAGGGGCGGTGGCGGGATGGGGCACGACGACCCAGAACTGGTTCCGGGTCTCGGACCAGTTCTTCAGGATGTCGTTGGCGCGGGGAGACTCGGTGGCTTCGAGGTGCGCGTAGATCAGGGCCTGGACCTGCTTCTCCTCGTCCTCGGCGCTGAAGCGCTCGATGCCGACCATCTGGTTGTTGTAGCGCTTGCCGAACTTGTTCTCGGGATCGAAGACGTAGGCCCGTCCGCCGGACATGCCCGCGCCGAAGTTGCGGCCGGTTTCGCCCAGCACGACGACCTTGCCGCCGGTCATGTATTCGCAGCCGTGGTCGCCCACGCCCTCGACCACGGCGGTGGCGCCGGAGTTGCGGACGGCGAAGCGTTCACCGGCGCGTCCGGCGGCGAAGAGCTGGCCGCCGGTGGCGCCGTAGAGGCAGGTGTTGCCCACGATGCTCTGGTCGGCCCAGGTGAACTTCACCCCGGCGGGCGGGCGCACGACGATCTCGCCGCCGTTCATGCCCTTGCCGACGTAGTCGTTGGCCTCGCCGACGAGCTTCAACCGGATGCTCTTCGACAGGAAGGTGCCGAAGCTCTGGCCGGCGCTGCCGTTGAGCGTGATGTCGATGTGCGACCCGTCGGGCAGGCCCTCGTCGCCATAGGTGAAGCCGATCTGGCCGGAGACCTTGGTGCCGATGTTCCGGTGGGTGTTGTTGATCTTGTAGCTGAGCTTGGCCACGCCGTTGCCCTGGAGCGCGACGCGGGCGTCGGACATGATCTTGTCGTCGAGCGAGCTGTCGCCGAAGCGTTCGTTGCGCTCGCGGGTGTGGATGCGGGTGGAGTTGCCGCTGGGGTCCACCTGGTAGAGCAACCGGTCGAGGTGCAGGCTGGCGATCTTGGGCCGCAGCTCCTCGGGGAACTCGGTGAGGGCCTTGCGGTCCAGCAGGTCGGTGCGGCCGATGACCTCGTCGAGCCTGCGGAAGCCGAGCTCGGCCAGGATCTCGCGGACTTCCTGGGAGACGGAGTTGAAGTAGGCCACGAGGTTCTCGGGCTTGCCGCGGAACTTGAGCCGGAGCTCGTCCTTCTGGGTGGCGACGCCGACCGGGCAGGTGTTCAGGTGGCAGACGCGGAACATGGCGCAACCGGCGGCCACGAGGGCGGCGGTGCCGAAGTTGAACTCCTCCGCGCCGAGCAGCGCGGCGATGACGATGTCCCGGCCGGTCTTGATGCCGCCGTCGGTCCGCAGAACGATGCGGGAACGGAGATCGTTCAGCATCAGCGTCTGCTGGGCTTCGGCCAATCCGAACTCGAAGGGGCCGCCGGTGTTCTTGATGGAGCTGAGCGGCGAAGCGCCGGTGCCGCCATCATGGCCGGAGATGAGGACGACGTCCGCATAGGCCTTGGCGACGCCGGCCGCGACGGTGCCGACGCCGGCGCAGGAGACGAGCTTCACGCAGACCTTGGCGCGGGGATTGACCTGCTTGAGGTCGTAGATGAGCTGCGACAGGTCCTCGATGGAGTAGATGTCGTGGTGCGGCGGCGGGGAGATGAGCGGCACGCCGGGCACGCTGTGGCGGAGCTTGGCGATGAGGGGCGTGACCTTGTGGCCGGGGAGCTGGCCGCCTTCGCCGGGCTTGGCGCCCTGGGCCATCTTGATCTCGATCTCCTGGGCGCTGGCCAAATAGGCGGGCGTGACGCCGAAGCGGCCGGAGGCGACCTGTTTGATGGCGGAATTGCGCTCGGTGTTGAGGCGGGCGATGTCCTCGCCGCCCTCGCCGGAGTTGGACTTGCCGCCGATGGAGTTCATCGCGATGGCGAGGCACTCGTGGGCCTCGGGCGAGAGCGCGCCGAGCGACATGCCGGCGCTGGTGAAGCGGCGGCGGATGTCCTCGATGGACTCGACCTCGTCGATGGGCACGGGTGCGGCGGACGGCTTGAAGGTGAGCAGGTCGCGCGGGCTGACGGGGTCGCGCTTGTTCACCGTGTCCATGTATTTCAGGTATTCCTCGCGCTGGCCGCCGCTCTTGAGGAAGCGGTGCATGGTGAGGACGACCTGGGGGTTGAAGGCGTGGAATTCGCCGCGGCCGCCCTTGGCCACCTTGTAGCAGCCGCCTTCGTCGAGCGCGGCGGCTTCCGGCGCGGTGAACGCGGCGGTGTGGCGGCGGATGGCGTCCTGGGCGATGAGGTCGAGCGAGATGCCGCCGACCTGGGAGACGGTGCCGTAGAAGCAGAGGTCGATGACCTCCTGCGACAGGCCGATGGCCTCGAAGATCTGTGCGCCCCGGTAGCTGGACAGGGTGGAGATGCCCATCTTGCCCATGACCTTGAGCATGCCGCTCTCGATGGCCTTGCGGAAGTTGCCGACGGCCTTCTCCAGCGTCATGTCGGCGCCGTATTCGCCGGCCTCGACGGCCTGGCGAATGGTATCGACGGCCACGTAGGGGTTCACCGCGCTGGCGCCGAAGCCGAGCAGCAGGGCGAAGTGGTGGACGTCCCGCGCCTCGCCGCTTTCGCAGACGATGGAGACGCCGAGGCGGCGGCCTTCGCGGATGAGCTGGTGATGGACCGCGCCGACGGCGAGGAGCATCGGGATGGGCACCTTCTGGGCGTCCGCGCCGCGGTCCGACAGGACGATGGTGGCGCAGCCGCTGGTCACGGCCCGGGAGGCGGCTTCACAGATCGACTTCAGGGCGACCGCCATTTCGGCGGGGCCTTTCTGCGCGTCGAAGTGGCAATAGATCGTCTCGTTGTTGATGTCCGCGTCCGGGATCTGGCGCAGGGCCTCCAGCTCGTGGTCGAACATGAAGGGCGAGTCGAGCTTGATGAGCCGGATGTGGTCCGGGGTCTCGGTCAGCCAGGACTTGCGGTGGCCCATGATGGTGCCGACGGACATGACGATCTTCTCGCGGATGGAGTCGATCGGCGGGTTCGTCACCTGGGCGAACATCTGCTTGAAGTAGTCGAAGAGCAGGCGCGGCCGCTTCGAGAGCACGGCCAGCGGCGTGTCGTCGCCCATCGAGCCGACGGGCTCGGCGGCCGAGGTGGCCATCGGCTTGAGGATCTCGCGGAGCTGCTCGTTGTCCCAGCCGAAGACGATCTGCTGGAGGGTCAGGTCGAGCAGGTTGACCGGCTTGAACTGGGCGCTGAAGGACTTGGCGTGGTCGCTCAACGAGAAGAGGTGCTGCTTGCACCATTCGTCGTAGGGCTGCTTGGAGGCGACGAGGGTCTTGACCTCGTCGTTGTCCATGAAGACGCCCTTGGCGGTGTCGATCGCGAGGATCTTGCCGGGTCCGAGGCGGCCTTTGCGCACGACCTTCCTGTCGTCGAGCTGCACCACGCCGACCTCGGAGCCCATGACCAGGAGGCCGTCGTCATAGATCTTGTAGCGGGCGGGCCGGAGGCCGTTGCGGTCCAGCGTCGCGCCCACGATGGTGCCGTCGGTGAAGGTCACGGCGGCCGGGCCGTCCCACGGTTCGTTCAGCGCGGAGTGGTATTGGTAGAAGCCGCGCAGCTTGGGGTCCATGTCGGACATGTTCTCCCAGGCCTCCGGGGCGAGCATCATGATGCTGTGGAGGATGTCGCGGCCGCTGAGCTGGAGGAGCTCCAGCGCGTTGTCGAGCGCGGCGGAGTCGGAACCCTCGGGCTGGATGATGGGCTTGATGAGGTCGATCTGGTCGCCCCAGATGTCGGAGACGAGCTCGCGCTCGCGGGCGGCGGTCCAGTTCTTGTTGCCCATGAGCGTGTTGATCTCGCCGTTATGGGCGAGGACGCGGAAGGGGTGGGAGAGCTGCCAGTTCGGGAACGTGTTCGTGGAATACCGCTGGTGGTAGAGCGCGAGCGACGTGGTGAACAGCGGGTCCTTCAGGTCCGTGTAGAACTTCTGGAGCTGCGGGGCGTTGAACAGGCCCTTGTAAACGATGGTGCGGGAGGAAAAGGACGGGATGTAGAAGCCGTCGATCTTCTCCTCGCGGACACGCTGCTCGGCCACTTTGCGGGCCAAGTAGAGCTTCCGCTCGAACTCGAGGTCGCTCCAACCCGCCGCGCGCCCCATCAGGATCTGCTGGATCTCGGGCATGGTGTCCCGGGCCTTGTCGCCAAGGCTGCGGGTGTTCGTGGGCACGACGCGCCAGCCGAAGACCTGGATGCCGAACCGGGCGCAGGCCTGGTCGATGATCGCCTGGGCAGCGGAAGCCTGGGCCTTGTTGCCGCGCGGCAGGAACACGACCCCGACCGCCAGATCCGAATCCTCGCCCAGCTTGCCGCCCATCTTCTCGACCTCGCGGCGGAAGAGCCCATGCGGGATCTGGGTCAACACGCCCGCGCCGTCGCCGGTCTTGGCGTCGGCGTCCAGCGCGCCGCGATGGGCGAGGTTGCACAGGGCCTGGATCGCGTAGTCGAGGACGCGGAATTCTTTTTTGCCGCTGATGTTGGCGATGAAGCCAACGCCGCAGGCGTCGCGCTCGAATTCGGGGCGATACAGGGAACCGGGAACGTTCGGGTAAGTCGTGTTCATCTTACTCAAATACACAGCCGGGAAATGTGGGGGCATTGGCGTCTCTGCTGCAAAAGGATTTTCCACGCACCGCATGGAAAGTTCCGCCCGGGACAGCTTGAAAAAAAGGAACCAGCTTTCTGCTCCCCTCTTCCGGTGGGCGCGACGCCAAAAATCGCTGGTTGTCCGACTGCACAGTTGCGGTCGCGCTGTGATCGCGCAATCTGGCACGCGGATGAGTGAGGCCGCTTCCAGTCCCGGTGCGTCCGAACGTCAACGGCAGGCTCTTCTGACCCTGCTGGCCGATGACGACCCCAAGATTTTCCAGAGCATCCGCCCCCAGATCCTCGCCCTCGGCCCCGAGGCGACCGATTGGCTGAAACCCCAGCTGGTCAGCAACGACCCCGTCCTGCGCCGCCACGCCCGCGAGATCGTCAACCTCTTCGGCCGCCAGTCCGCCGACACCCGGTTCCTTGGCTTCTGCTTGCAAAGTGGCGAGGAGCTCAATCTCGACGCGGCCGTTTGGCTCCTGGCCCGGACCCGCTATCCGGATGTGAACGTGGAGGCCTACAGCGCGATGCTCGACGACTTCGCCCTGCGGCTTTCCGAGCGGATCGATCCGCAGGCCGAGGCGGACCAGACGCTCGCCGTGATCAACCAGTTCATGTTCGAGGAGCAGGGGTTCTGCGGCAACGAGGAGAACTA
>CBFGQE010000097.1:0-9172 GCA_965650815.1 uncultured bacterium | reverse complement strand
GTCCCCGCCATCGGCGACGCCAATTCCATCCAGTGGGCGATGGGCAAGAAGGTCGGCGACACCCTCGACTACGTGGACGAGCGCGGGCAGCCGTTCAAGGTCCGCATCGTCGGCGCGGTGGCCAACTCCATCCTCCAGGGCCAGCTCCTGATCGACGAGGCGGCCTTCAAGGCGCGGTTCCCTTCCATCGCCGGGTATCGAATGTTCCTGATCGACGCTCCGTCGGAGACCACGACCAACGCCTCTGCCGCGTTGTCGCGCGCGCTCCAGGATTTTGGCCTGGAGCTGACACCGACCACGACGCGGCTGAACCAGTTCAACGCCGTGCAGAACACGTATCTCGGCACCTTCCAGATCCTCGGCGGCCTCGGCCTGCTGCTGGGCAGCGCCGGTCTCGGCGTGGTCGTGCTGCGCAACGTGCTGGAGCGCCGGACGGAGCTGGCGGTGATGCAGGCCGTCGGTTTCAACCGTGGCCAAGTGCGCCGTCTCGTCCTGCGCGAACATGTCACGCTGCTCTGGACCGGGCTCGGGCTCGGCATCGTCGCGGCGCTGATCGCCGTGGTGCCCGCGTTGCGGCCGGGCTCGGAGATGCCGTGGACGACGCTCGGGCTGACGTTGCTGGCCGTGGTGGCCAACGGCTTCCTCTGGACCTGGCTGGCCACGCGCTTCGCCATGCGCGGCCAACTTCTGGACGCCTTGCGGAACCAGTGAAGAATTGGGACCAAGAATTTGAACCGCAGAAAGCGCGGACGACGCAGAAACAAACATCGACGGAATCCTACTCAACTCATTGGAAGATTCGTTGGAACAAACGCCCTCAACGGCCCACCGCTTGAAGACCACTCGTGTATCGCTTTCTGAAACGGAGCCCAGTCAGGAGACGATCATGCTCTTTAGCGACGCGAAGGAGAGACTGTTTGGCAAGCTGCTCAGAGAACATCCCGAAGAGGCCAGCATCCCCGACCTCGATGACAGTTGGAGCAAGTTTCACATTCAAGTCACCGCGACCCGCCATCTTGGAACCGTGACGACTCTCCTTCGTCAGGTGCTGAAGCACTGCAAGGTTGATCAAAAAAGCACCATCGAGCGTCTTTAGGATGAGAATGAAGATGTGCGGATCAACAATTTTTCTGCGTCATCCGCGTTTTCTGCGGTCAAAAAGTTTAACCATGAAGAAAGCACTTAGTCTCAGCTTCAGTTACGTGGTCGTCGCGTTTTCCGCGTTGGCCGCCGAGCCGCTCTACCAGCAGGACTTCGAGTCCACCGGCGCTGGTTCCGTGCCCGACAGCCTGATGGTCATCGACGGCAACTTCACCGTCGTGGCCGCCGACGGGAAAAAGTGCCTGGAGCTGCCCGGCGCACCGCTCGACACCTTCGGCGCGCTCTTCGGCCCCGGAGCCACCAACAACGTCGAGGTCTCGGCCAAGATCCTCGCCACGAAGGCGGGCCGGAAGTTTCCCGCCTTCGCCGTCAGCCTGAACGGCGTGGGCGGCTATCGCCTGCGCGTGGCCCCGGCCAAGGGCGCGGTCGAGATCGTGCGCGCCGACATGGCGGAGAAGTCCGTGCCCTTCACCTGGCAGAGCGGCGAGTGGACCGCCTTGAAGCTGCGCCTGGTCAAGGCCGGCGAAGGGTTCCGCCTCGAAGGCAAGGTCTGGCAGGGCGACGCCGAGCCGAAGGAGTGGACGATCTCGCACGACATCGCCAGCGCGCCGCCTGCGGGCAAAGCCGGCCTCTGGGGCATGCCCTTCTCCGGCACCCCGCTGCGCTTCGACGATCTGGCGGTCCGGGCGACGGAGTGATGCGTGTGACGATGTCAGACCCAGCAACCAACCAACCCCTGCCCCCTCCCAGGAAGGGATTCGTTCAACCACCGAGCACGCTCTCTGGCGCTGCGCGAGTTCCCCTCCTTGGAGGGGTTAGGGGTGGGTTCTTTGGACGTTGGGCGTTGGACGTTGGACATTCGATGTTCTCCCCTTGTTCCATTCTGCTGGCCTCGCTGCTCCTCGGCTCCGTCGCCCGGGCCGCCGAGGTCTCCGCCCGCCTGGAGATCCCGCCCGCCGCCACCCACGTCATCGGCGATCCGATTCCGTTGGTCTGGCATTTCACCAACTCGACGGACAAGGCCCTGGCCTTCGTCTGGGAAGCGTGCTGCCGGTTGAACGGCCGCATGGACGTCCGGCGCAACGACGTGGACCTGCCGACCATTCCGCCCGGTCCCAGCTCCGCCCACCAGTTCGCCAAGCCCGCCATCCTCCCGCCGAAGGGCGAGCAGCGCTTCGAGTCGCTCCTGGCCGACTGGGCCTTCCTCACCAATTCCGGCCGCTACGAAATCACCGGCCACTACGTCGGCGTGGTCGATAGCCAGCGTCCGCCCGTGCCGCCGTCCATCGCGCTCTGGCGCGGCCAAGCGACCACTCCACCCGCGAGCGTCGAGCTGCTGACCGTGGCCGACTACTTCGCCCAACGGCCCGACCGCGTGAACCGCAGCGGTCTCGACGCCACGGTTCTCGGCCCCGAGAAGCTTCCGGCAGTCGGCGCGGGCCAGTTCCGCGTCCGCATCCGCAACACCTCGGACCATCCGATCACACTGCGCTGGCCGTTGGACGTCGATCTCTGGTTGGTGGACCACGGCGGCATCCGCATCTTCCGTTCGCCGACCAAGCCGGACGTGTCGGCCAAGGAACTCCCCATTCCGGCGGGCGGCCTCGTCGAGGAAACCTTTCCCCTCTCCGTCGATGATCTGAATCGCAGCCCGCTGGGCGCCTACGGCGTCTTCCTCGATTTCCGCGAGAGCGAGGGACGTCCGCGCGTGCCATCCACGCGCCACACGGTGCGTTGGAATCCCGATCCGGAAGAATTGCTCGGCCTGTTGCGCGACGCTTCCGAAGGCCGTGCCACAGGTTCGCGCAATGCGCCGCTGCGGCGGCTGCGCGAATATCTGGGCGGCTTGGCTCCCGCGCTGGAATCCCTGCCAACCACTGGCCTCGCGCCCAAAGCCGCGCAGCTCCGCGAAGACCTCCTGCTGGCCAATTGCTTCTCCGCGCTGCCCACCCGCACCGGCCGGGCCACGCTGGCCGCCGAGGCGCTGCCGGGCGGAAGCTGGCGCTTCACCGAACCCACCGTGCTCCGTTGCCTCGCCGACGCGCCACCCGCCCAGCAATTGGAGCGCGTGCTGGCCGTGCGCCGCCATCTGGGCCTCGAAGTCGCCGTGAATCTCCGGCCCACGCGCGACACGAAAGCCGCCGAGTGGATCGCCGTCGCCCGCCAGATCGCGGCCTCCACCTCCGATCTCGCCACCGCGCCGCGCTACCTTGCCGACGCGCCGACCAACCAGATTCCCGGATCGATTTCCTTCTTAGCCACCGCTCCGAATCCCCAGGCGAAGTTCATCGTGGAAAGCGACGCCACCGGTCGCCCAACCGCCCTCTTGGCCGCGCATCTGAACCCACCACAACGGGCTTCCACTCCGACCGAAATCGCCGCCCTCGCCTCTGCGCTTCCCGCCGGAGTTTCCCCGTCCGTGCATTGTCCGCCAGCCATGACCTGGAGCGAACTCCAGCCCTGGCTGGAACCGTTCCTGAGCCGAGGGGTTGCCTTGGAACTCCTGTTGGCGTCCGACGGATCGCGGTCATCGGAACGCTGAACGAAACCGAACTCCATCAGCGATGAGTTCTGCGAGGCAGTCTGAAGACTGCCTCTTTGACTTCCCGCATCTTTTTCCCGGCTCTCGGACTGGACCTTGAACCCTGGAAATCAGGCACCCCTTGTTGAATGGTTTGCCTGGCGGCAATTCCGCCTCTTCTTTTCCCAATCCGGCTTTCAGATCCGGTCGCCGATCTTCTCGCCGTTGAGCAGCTTCTTGTAGGTCGCCAGGGCCAGCAGCGGCCAGGCGTTCCGATACATGTCGTATTTCAGGTAGAAGACCTTCGGGAATCCGGTGCCGGTCACTTCGTCCTCGGTCCAAGAACCGTCGGGGTTCTGGGTGCGGACGAGATATTCGATGCCGCGCTGGACGCTCTCGCTCTGGGCGTCGCCGAACGCGAGCAGGCCCATGACGGCCCACGCGGTCTGCGAGGCGGTGCTGGGGCCCTGGCCCTTGAAGACGGGATCGTCGTAGGTGTTGCAGCGCTCGCCCCAACCGCCGTCCTCGTGCTGGACGCTTTCCAGCCATTTGCGGGCGCGGACGAGCCACGGTTGGCCCATGTCGATGCCCAGCGCGGCCATGCCCCGGCAGACCTGCCAGGTGCCGTAGATGTAGTTCACGCCCCAGCGGCCATACCACGAGCCGTCCGGCTCCTGCTGGGCCTTCACGTAGTCGAGGGCGTCGCGGATCTGCGGGTGCTTCACGTCCCAGCCTTCGTAGCCGAGCAGTTCCAGGATGCGCGCGGTGATGTCGGCGCATTCGGGATCGAGCATGGCGTTGTGGTCGGCGAACGGAACCTTCTCGAGAATGCTCTTGGTGCAGTCCTTGTCGAAGGCCGCCCAGCCGCCGTCCTTGCACTGGAAGGCCATCATCCAGTTCAACCCGCGCTGGATCGACTCGTCGCGCTTCCTGCGGTCAGCGAGCGCGATCTTGCGCAGCGCGAGAATGACCATCGCGGTGTCGTCCACGTCGGGGTTCCACTCGTTCTTGAACTCGAAGACCCAGCCGGATGGCTCGACCTTCACGGGGTTCTTGTGGACCCAATCGCCCTTGAAGCGGATCTCGCGGTCGATGAGCCAATCGGCCGCCTTCTGCATCTGCGGATGGTCGGCCGGAACGCCGGATTCTCGCAGGCAGATGGCGACGATGGCGGTGTCCCAGACGGGCGAGAAACACGGCTCGCAGCGGACACTGTCCTCGGTCTCATGCTGGAGCTTCTTCAGCTCATACCAGGCGCGTTTGACCTGCGGATGGTCGTCGGCGTAGCCGAGGCACTTCAGCGCGATGAGCGCGTTCAGCATCGCTGGAAAAATGGCGGCCAACCCATCGCTCTTCTCGAAGCGCTCCAGCATCCACTCTTCGCACTTCTTCAGCGCACGGCGGCGGAACGGATGGATGCCCGCGTGGGCCCAGAGGTCGGCGAATTTGTGCAGGCCGTCGAGCGAGAGGAAGAAGTTGCGCCAGGTGAACCATTCCGGATCGCGCGGCAGCGCCAGGTCGCGCTCGTGGTAGCCCTCGGGGAACAGCTCGTTCAGATCGACCGCAACCTGCCGGGTAGGGCGGAAGTGGTTGATGATGGCCAGCGGCACGATCATCGCGCGCGACCAGTTGCTCATCTCCCAGAAATTCACATGGAACCATTTTCCGATGAGAAGCACCTCGCACGGAATGGTCGGCAGATACTTCCAGGGGAAAAGCCCGATCAACGCGAGGTAGAGCTTGGAGAAGGTGTTCATCCGCGGCACGCCGCCGAGCCGCAACGCCACTTCGCGGGCCTTCAACATCCGGGGATCGGTCACGGACACGCCGGCGAGCTTGAGGGCCAAGTAGGCCTTGATCGTCGCGTTCACCTCGGCCGGTCCGCCGTGGTAGATGTTCCAACCGCCGTCCGGCAACTGCTTGCCGAAGATGTGGTTCACCGCCTTGCGCTGCCACGCAGGGTCCACCGAGCGATCCCAATGGTGATAGGCCACCATGTCGGCGATCAACGTCACGTCCACGATGAGTTCGCCGATCCAGTAACCCTCCGGTTTCTGGATGCTGAGCAAGTAGTTCTGCGACCGCTTGAGGGCGGTCTCGAACTCGTTGAACGGATGGATCACCGGGGCCGGGGAAGCCGTTTCCGGCAAACGCGCCCTGCCCGCCTGGGACTGCTGGACCTGCATTGAACGGTGAGCGTGCGAAAGGAAGCGAACCGAAGCAAGGGCAAGTTTTCAACAAACTGGAGACCAATTGGTTGCGGACATATTCCATCCAACTTTCCGATGCAGATCGATCAACCCGCACGCAATTCAGGAGCAGTGTTTTGACAAAATTTGTCTTGTTACAAGACACACATTTCCGTTCTAACCAACGAGTCGTTTTTGCCCCTGCGCTCGTCTTGAAAAGAATCGGGCGGGAATTCAACGGCAGGGCGCGACGGAATACGGGTTGCACGGAGTCTATGAATCGAATCTTGGCGGCAGGTCTTTTGGGTTGGGCAAGCACGGGCATGGTCATGGGGGACATCGTCTATCGGTCCTACGGCCTCTCCGGTTCCCACAATCTCGTGGTCTCCCCCCAAGCGGTGGATGTGAACCAAGACGGAACCGAAGACTTCAACATGAGGGGCTTCCTCGTCGTTCCCTTTCCCTCGGATGATCCGGACAACCCGGAACCCGAACCCGAAGGTTTCTCCGGCTACTACTATTTCTCCGGACTCAACGGCGGTTCGTTTTCCTTCGACGGCGCTGTGGCCATTGCCGACGGCGAAGAGATCGGCCCTGCCTCGTCCTGGTGGTCCGCCGGCAATGCCGAACACTTGGCCGACGTCGGCTTCTACGCCAACGACGGTTCCCGCACCTACATTGACCTGCTGAAGGAGGAAGGTTCCCACACCATCGCCGTGCGGTTCGCGGCCGAAGGTGGCGGCCATCACTACGGCTGGATTCGCTACCGCGACCATGTCGGCGACGGCGAAAGCGAGTTCGGCCCCCAGATCTTCGACCTCGCCTACAACTCCGTGCCTGACCAGCCCATCCTTTCCGCCATCGTGCCCGTGCCGGAACCAGCCACCGGCGCACTCCTCGGGATCGGTGCGATTGCGCTGCTGGCCCGTCGTCGGCAGCGGCGCTGAACTGGAATCAGGCCGGAGAAGCGGGGCAGGCCACTCCCACGCCGCTCTTTGAACGGAGTGCCCGGCATCCAGTGGCTACTGCTCGGAGCCGTTTGGCGACCTCGCCTCCCTCGTTGCTTCAAAAGCGGATCACACCGGAAACGGACCGGACGTTTCAAAGCTCCTAGGCCACCATCCAAGCGAGAATCGCCTTCTGCGTGTGCAGGCGGTTTTCGGCCTCGGTGAAGATGGTGTCGGCGTGGGCTTCCAGCACTTCCTCGCTGATCTCCTTGCCGCGATAGGCGGGCAGGCAGTGCATGACGAGGGCGTCGGGCTTGGCGCGCTTCACCAAGGCAGTGTTGATCTGGTAGGGCGCGAGTTCGGCCAGGCGCGCGGCGGATTCCGCTTCCTTGCCCATCGAGACGAAGACGTCGGTGTAGAGCAGATCGGCCCCATCGGCGGCGGCGTTCACGTCCTCGGTGCAGACGATCCTGCCCCCGGCGCGTTTCAGGAGCGCGGCGTCCGGCTGGTAGGCTTTGGGCGCGGCGATGCGCAGCTCGAAGCCGAGCTTGGCCGCCGCCCAGATCCAGGAAACCGGCACATTGCACGCGCCGTCGCCGACAAAGGTGACGACCTTGCCCCGGATGGAGCCGCGCCGTTCCTCGTAGGTGAAGATGTCGGTCAAGATCTGGCAGGGATGCTCGTCGTCGGTCAGGGCGTTGACCGTGGGCACGTTGGAGAACTTGGCGAACTCATCCACGTCGGCCTGGGCGAAGGTCCGGATGACCGCGCCGTGGACCATGCGGCCGAGGACGCGGGCGGTGTCCTTGATCGGTTCGCCCCGGCCGAGCTGGATGTCGCCGGCGTTGAGGAAGAGCGGCCGGCCGCCCAGTTCGTGGATGCCGACCTCGAAGCTCACCCGGGTGCGGGTGGAGGATTTGGAGAAGATCATGGCCCAGGTCTGCCCGGCCAGCGGCTTGGCGTCGCGACCGCGCGCGGCCTTGAAGGCGGCGGTGTTGTGCAGCACCCACTCCATCCCCTCCACGGGCATGGTCTCCAAACTCAACAAATGCTTCATGACTCTGCGGACAACGAGGTTCCAAACGGCTCGCCCCGATGGAACCGCCCATCGGGAAAGGGGCAGAATTAAGCAAACCCCGCTCCGCTCGTCACCAGAAAATCCCGGCCTGGACCGGAAAATGACGGTGCCGTCACACGCCCACCGCCTGTGCACCAAGTCGCTCGCTGGCGGCAGCACGACGCGGAGTTAGAGACGAAGCCATGTCGGCCCAGCCGCGCCCCGCATTCCACCACCGGACCCGTTCCGGTGCGGCGCGCGCTTTCACCCTCGTGGAGCTGCTGGTGGTCATCGGCATCGTGGCGGTGCTGGCGTCGATGGCGCTGCCCGCGCTCTCCCGGTCCAAGGCCAAGGCCAAGCAGATCCAGTGCGTGAACAACCTGCGCCAACTGGGCGTGGCCGCCCGCATGTATCACGGCGACCACGGCGGCCGGGGCATCTTCTACGGCGGCGTGCAGACGCTCTGGATGGAGACCTTGATCCAGTATTACTCCAACGTGGACACCATCCGGCTTTGCCCCGGCGTCTCCGAGCCCCCGAAACACCAGACCGGCTCCAACGCCGGCAACGCCCGCACCGCCTGGACCTGGGGCTCAGAAAACGCCCGCTACGCCGGAGCCTACGCCATCAACGGCTGGATGTATTCCTACCAAGGCGCGTCCCAATGGGAACCGGAGCGGAGGAACTATTTTGAATCCGAAACCCAGATCCAGAACCCGGTCACGACCCCGATGTTCATGGACGCCATCTGGCCAGATCTCTGGGCCAAGGCGACGGATCTTCCCGCGCAGAATCTTCTGACCGGCAACCAGCAACAGGGCGGCATCGCCCGCTGCACCATCGCCCGGCACGGCGGCAAACCCACGCTGCAATCCGCGACGATCAACCTCTTCTGCATCGACGGCCACGTGGAAACGAGCCGTCTGGACAAGCTCCTGACCACCTACACGTGGCACAAGGGCTACACCGCGCCGCGCGGCCCGTTCCAGCAATCGGGGCGGTGAACCGAAGCGCGGACGAACCATCCGTCGTCCTCCGGACCATCTCCTCTTCGGACAACAGAAAGCCCGGCCGGGGGCCGGGCTTCGTCGTTCGCGGGATCGTGCTACCTCGGCTCACGCCATCGCGCGGGCGATGCTGTTCCACCAGATGTCGTGGAGTTCGGCGACCTTGGACGAGAACGTGGTCGCGCCGGCTTTGATCGTGAGCGACGCGCCGCCAACGGTGCCGATCTTCGCTGCGGGCACGCCGGCGGCTTTGGCTTGGGCGAGGACGGCGTCCACGTTGGCCGGGGCCACGGACAGGACGATGCGGTTCTGGGTTTCGCCGAAGAGCAGCGCGTCCACGCGGGCGCCGG